>JBJTPO010000272.1:0-3496 GCA_046075145.1 Planctomycetota bacterium | reverse complement strand
GGACTGTCCCCCTTCAGGGCCGACGAGTGGATGTAGCTTCGCTCAACCGGCTCCAATCTTCCATGGTCCGTCTTATACTGCCGGCCACATGAGTGATACCGCTCCGATCGCCGCCTTGGACGCTGCCGGCGAGCCTTTGATCGTGAGCGTGTCGGGGCTGCGGGGTGTCGTGGGCGAGTCGCTCACGCCGGAGGTGGCCGCCCGCTACGCCGCCGCCTTCGCCGCCACCTTGCCGCCAGGTCCGATCGTGCTCAGCCGCGATGGCCGCGCGAGCGGGCCGGTCCTCGCGGCGGCGATCGCCACCCGGCTTTCACTGGCCGGCCGCGACGTGATCGATTGCGGCGTGGCCGCCACGCCGAAGGTGGGCATCGCCGTTCGGGAGCACGCCGCCGCCGGGGGCATCCAGATCTCGGCCAGCCACAATCCCGCCCGCTACAACGGCCTCAAGCTCTTCGCGGCCGCGGGCCGTGTCTTGCCGGCCGCTGCGGGCCGGGAGGTTCTGGCGGGGTATCGGCAACTCGAGGCCCGGGAAGCCGGAGGGCCGACGGGCTTGACGATGGCCGATTGCACATCTGCACCACAGGCTGAAGGCCGCGCGGCGGAGTCGGATCAGCCACCGGCGCAGCGCGTCGGGAGCGTGGTGGTCGCCGATCCAACCGCGGCGCATGTGCGGCTGGTCGCCGCGCTCGTGGACTCAGCCGCGATCCGCCGCCGGCGACCGAAGGTCTGGATCGACTGCGGCCACGGGGCCGGCAGCCGCGTGGCGCTGCCGCTGCTCGACGCGCTCGGCTGCGATGTGGTGGCGGAGGGGACCGAGCCCGACGGACGGTTCGAGCACGAGCCCGAGCCGACGGCCGAGAACCTCGCCGGGCTGTTGCCGCGGATAGCCGCCGTCGGGGCCGACATCGGCTTCTTTCAGGATCCCGACGCCGACCGGCTGGCGATCGCCGACGCGAGCGGCCGGTACCTCGGCGAGGAGGCCACGCTCGCGCTCTGCGTCGAGGCCGTGCTCGCGAAGACGCCCGGACCGGTCGTCGTCAACTGTTCGACAAGCGGGATGACCGCGGCGATCGCCGCCCGCGACGGTGCGCCCTGCCATGTTGCCGCCGTCGGCGAGGCCAACGTGGTCGACGCGATGCTCGCCCACGGCGCCGTGCTCGGGGGCGAGGGCAATGGCGGCGTGATCGACCCGCGGGTGGTGCTCGTCCGCGACTCGGCCATCGCGATGGCACTCGTGCTCGAGCGGATGTGCGCCGGCGACCGGCTCATCGCCGTGGCCGACCTCGCCGTCGGTCTGCCGCAGCTCGTGATGAAGAAGACAAAGGTGTGCTTGTCGCCCGCCACCCGCGGCCCAGGGCTCGCGGCCGGGCTCGACCGGATCGCAGCGGCCTTTCCCGAGGCCTGCCCCAGCCGGCTCGACGGCCTGCGGCTCGACTATCCCGGCGGCTGGCTGCTGGTGCGGGCGAGCAACACCGAGCCGATCGTGCGGCTCGTGGCGGAGCAGGCGGTGGGACCGGAGGGAGAGCGACAGGCCGCAGCTTCGGTCGAGGCGGCGCTCGCGCGGGCGGCGGCGGCACTCGGCTCGTGACTGGTGCGTGACTGGGGGACCGACGTGGGCGATCCCGGCAGCGACGCGATCGCGACGGCGACCGACGAGGAACTCGCCGCGCTCGCGGCCCGCGAGGGCTCCGACGGCGTGGCCTTCACCGCGCTCGTCGAGCGGTTTCGGGATCGCGTCTGGCGAGTCTGCTGGCGGCTGATGGGCAGCCGGCACGACGCGGAGGATGCCGCCCAGGAGGTGTTCGTGCGGCTGTTCTTCGACCGCGGCAAGTTCGCCGGCCGCAGCCGCTACTCCACCTGGCTCCACGGTGTCGCCATCCGCACCTGCCTCACGCTGCGGCGGTCGCGCTCCCGGCGCCGCAAGCGGGAGACGACCGAGGTGGGCGACGGCCCGCCGCCGACGGAGACCCATGCCGCGTCGGGCCCTGACCCCGCCACGGCCGTGGCCGCGGCCCAGGACCTCGAGCGGGTGCTGGCCACGCTCGACGAGGAAGACCGGGCGTTGATCCTGATGAAGTTTGCCGAAGGGCACGACTACGACGCCCTGGCGGAGATGTTCGACTCGACGCCCGGCGCCCTGCGGATGCGGGTGAGCCGGATCCGGGAGAAGCTGGCACCTCCGTAGCGTGGTTCGGGATTGCCCGTGCCATCTCGCCTGACGCTCGCCAAGGCCATCCTGGCCTACGCTCGCTCGATCGGTATTTCCGAGACCTACGAGTTGATGATCCACATCGCAAGACGCGCAGAGCACGGACGCCTGGAGGTGCGGCCGCCGGGCGGAGGCCCGGCAAGGCGGCAATGGCCAGGGATGGCATTGCCGCCGTAAAGCAGGTGCGGCCGGCGGCCGGGGCCGAAGGCCCGAGGGCCGCCACGCCCGCCGGGGGCAGGGATGCCCCGTCGGGCCCAAAAAATTTCTTTTGTGACAAGGGAGTGGCGGGCGGCTACTCACCTTCTGTCGCCCGGGATCGCGGCCGCCAGGCTGCGGGGTGACGCCAGCGAAACCAGCCGGACAGGCCGCGATGGACCTGCTCGAGAGCCTCGCCGAAGTCGATGTGCCACCGGTGCCGGCGGCGCCCGATTTTTCGGCCGGCGTGCGGCGGAAGCTGCACCCGCGGCTGCTCGTGGCCCACATAGCCGGCTTCGCGCTGCAGGCCTTGCCCTGGGCGGCGGTGCAGTTCGTGACGGTGGTGCTGGCGGCGGTGCGGTTCAGCGTGACGGGGATCTGGCCGCGGCGACGCGGCGAGAAGGAGGACGAGCGACGATGAACGACACGGTGTTGATCGGGCAGACGGCCGTGCAGACGGCCCAGGAGACGGTGAACGCCTCGAAGCAGGCGCTCGTGGACAGCTTCACCCAGGCCTGGGGCCAGGTGATCATGCTGGCCCCGAAGATGGTGGCCATGGTGGTGGTGCTCGTGGCCGGCTACGTGGTGGCCCGCTGGATCGGCAGCCTCGTGGGCGTGATCTCCGACACGATCGGCCTGCAGACGGCGGCCGAGAAGAGCGGCCTGGCCCGCAGCATGCATGACGTCGGCATCCGCCGGCCCGTGCCGGCCATCGTGGGGGGCATCGTGTTCTGGCTCTTGATGAGCGTGTTCGTGATGGCGGCCTTCAGCATCCTCGGCCTGGAGAGCGTGTCGCTCGCCATGCGGGAGGTGGTCAACTACATCCCGAAGGTACTCGTGGCGACGGTGGTGGTGGTCGTGGGCCTGCTGGCGGCGACCTTCGTCCGAGGCGTGGTGGCCACGAGCGCCGACCGGGTGGGGCTCTCCTACGCGGAGTACCTCGCGGCCGGCTGTTACTGGGTGCTCTCGATCCTGACCTTCATTGCGGCCTTCAACCAGCTGGGCATCCAGTTCGCCCTGCTCGAGAAGCTGATCCTGATCGCCTCGGCCGGCCTGGCGGCGGGCTTCGCCCTTGCCTTCGGTCTCGGCGGC
>JBJTPO010000271.1:0-4052 GCA_046075145.1 Planctomycetota bacterium | reverse complement strand
ATCCGCGTGCCCAGTTCAGCGGGCGCGGGGGTGGGCCTTGTCGAAGGCGTCGAGCAGCTTGCGGGTCGTCACGTGCGTGTAGATCTGGGTGGTCACCAGGCTCTTGTGGCCGAGCAGTTCCTGCACGCTGCGAATGTCGGCCCCCGCGTCGAGCAGGTGCGTCGCGAAACTATGTCGCAGCGTGTGGGGGCTCGCCCGGCCGGCCAGCCCGGCGACGGCCAGATGCTTGTCGAGCAGGCGGGCCACGCCGCGGACCGAGAGCCGCCGGCCAAACTTGTTGGTGAACAGGGGACGTTGTCCCCGCGCGGGCGGTGGCCTCCGGGTGGCCGCTGGAGCCGGGCCGCCGCCTGTCGGGGTGGGCCGGGCCGCCAGCCAGGCCCGCAGCGCGGTGCGGGCATGCGAGCCCACGATCCCCAGCCGCTCACGGCGGCCCTTGCCGCGCACCCGCACGGTGCCGTTGCGCAGATCGAGATCGGTGTCGTCGAGATTGACGAGCTCCTGGACGCGGACGCCGGCGGAATACATCAGCTCCAGGATCGCGCGATCCCTCAGGCCCCCGGCCGCCGCGGGTTGGGGGGCGGCGAGCAGCCGGGCGATCTCCTCTCCGGTGAGAAACTTCGGCAGCTTCCGCGGCCGCCGCGGGCTGCGGAGCGGCTTGGCGGGGTTGCCGCGAATCCAGCCCTCCCGCTGGCCGAAGGCGTAGAAGCTCCGCAGGCTGGCGAGCTTGCGGGCGATCGTGGAAGGGGCGTAGCCGGCGGCATGCAGGCCGGAGGCGAACCGCCGCAGGACCGGGCTGGTGGCGTCAGCCGGGGTACGGCAGCCCGCCGAGCCGAGAAACTCCTCGAGCTGGAGCAGATCCTCGCGATAACTCTTGATGGTCAGGGGCGAGGCACCCCGTTCAGCGGAGAGATGCCGGAGGAACCGCTCGGCGTGGGCCGAGCAGGCGGAGCGGCCGCCGGCTTCCGTCGCGGAGGCCATCGGCGACGCCCCCGGGCTCAGATCTGGCGATCGGCCCGCGGCACGATCCGCAGCCGCCGGGGCCGCGGGGCCGCCTGCCGCACCTTCTGGGCGAGCACCGCGGCGTCGTACCACGAGAAGCTCAGGTCGGGGTTCGCGGCGTGGCGGGCCAGGGCGGCGAGCGCCTCGGCGCGGCTGTCGTCGTCGAACAGGAACACGTAGCGTTCCGATCCCTTGACGAGCGCGATCACGTTGATGTCGCGGGAGGCCATGACGAGCCCTGGACGAGTCCGAAGGCGGCCGCACGTCACGCCCGCCCCGAAACGTATCGGCCAGGCCCCCGGGCGGAGAGCAGCCTTCCTGCGGGATGCCCCCAAGGTCGCCTTGATCGGGTCAACCCTGCCTCTGACCGGGCTCGCCCACCCCGCCCGGCCATGATGCCGGCGACGAACTGGGAAAGATGTGCCGATGTGGGGGCGATGTCCTACACCAACTGGTCGAAGCCGCGAAGCCCGAGGGGTTCGCGTGACCAGAAGGGTTCACCGTGCGAGCTGCCGATCAGGCTGCCCCACCAGGCGTCGGCGGCCGCCACCCGCTCGGGCACGGTGGGCTGCCTGGCGGTTTCGGGAAACTGGCTGGCATAGCTGGCGATGGCGGCGTGCTTCGCTTGCCACGTGGCAGCGATGTCGACGACGAAGGCCGGCCGCCGCACCGCCCGCAGGTGGACGCAGGCGTAGTACCAGATCCGTTCGGGGTGCCAGGGCTCACCCGGAAGATCGCACTTGGTCAGCTTCGCCCAGAAGCGGGCCGCCTCGGTCAGCCTGGTGGCCGCGACGTGGTCGGGGTGGGCGTCGACCCAGTGCGGTGCGAAGAGCCACCGGGGCCGCGTCCTCCGGATCACGCCCGCGAGCGTCGCTCGGGCGGTGAGCGTGGCCCGCAGCCGCCGGTTGGGCAGGCCCAGGTTCTCCCGCCATGCCACGCCCAGGGCCGCCGTGGCCGCCGCCGTCTCGCGGCTCCGGATCTCGGGCGACCCAAGCGGCGTCGGCTCGCCGTAGGTCAGGTCGAGGACGCCCACCGCCAGCCCTTGGGCGAGCATCAGGGCGATGGTTCCCCCCATGCCGAGTTCGGCATCGTCGGGATGGGGGGCGATCACGAGCGCGTCGAGCATGGGGATCAGCTCCGCGGCCCGGCGGTTGCCACGGCCGTGGCTGCGATCATAGTCTGCCGCCATGACCTCGGCCGCCGAAACCTTCGCCGCCGCCCGCGAGCATGCCCGCCGCTCCGCGGTCCTGGCCACCGTCGACGCGCTCGTGGGCTGGGACGAGCGGACGAAGATGCCGCCTGCGGCCGGGGCGTGGCGGGCCGAGCAGGCCGCCGAGCTGGCCGCGATCGTGCATCGCCGCCGCACCGATCCGCTCCAGGGGGAACGGCTCGCAGCGCTGGCGGCCGGTCCGCTCGCCTCCAGCGGCACGCCCGAGGAGCAGGCCACGATCCGGCTGCTCAAGCACGACTTCGACAAGCAGGCGCGGCTACCGGCGCGGCTCGTCGAGGAGCTTGCCCGCACCACCATCGCGGCCCAGCAGGCCTGGGTTGCGGCGCGGGCGGCGTCGTGCTGGGCCGACCTCGCGCCGTGGATCGAGCGGGTGTTCGCGCTGAAGCGAGAACAGGCGGCCTGCCAGCGGCCCGACCTCGACCCCTACGACTCCCTGCTCGATGACTATGAGCCCGGGGGGCGGTGGCGGGCGATCGCCCCGCGGTTCGCCGAGCTGCGGGAGCGGATCGTGCCGCTCGTACAGGCCTGCGCCGCGGCCACGCGGCGGCCCGACGACCGCGTCCTCACCGAGCGGCGCTATCCGGTCGCGGCTCAGCAGGCGTTCGTTCGCGAGGTTGCGGCCAGGATCGGGTTCGACTTCACTCGCGGCCGGCTCGACTCGACCGACCATCCCTTCTGCACGTCGCTCGGCCCCGACGACTGCCGGATCACGACCCGCTGGGACGAGCGGTTCCTGCCCACGGCGCTGTTCGGCGTGCTCCACGAGGCGGGGCACGGCCTCTATGATCAGGGGCTGCGACCGGAGTGGTATGGCCTGCCGCCCGGCGAGGCGGCGTCGCTCGGCATCCACGAGTCGCAGTCGCGGCTCTGGGAGAACCTCGTCGGCCGATCGCGGCCGTTCTGGGAATGGTGCTTCCCGCTGGCACGGCAGGCCTTCCCGGCGGCGCTCGCCGACGCGGATGCCGACACGCTCCACGAGGCGCTGCTCGTCGTCCGGCCGTCGTTCATCCGGGTCGAGGCCGACGAGGTCACCTACAACCTGCACATCATGCTTCGCTTCGACCTCGAGCGGGCGGTGCTCCAGGGTCAGCTCCCGGTGGCCGACCTGCCCGCCGCCTGGGATGAGCGATTCGAGCAGGACTTCGGCCTCCGGCCGCCAAACGCGGCGGCCGGGGTGTTGCAGGACATCCACTGGAGTGCGGGACTGGTCGGCTACTTCCCGACCTACACCCTCGGCAACCTGTACGCCGCGCAGGTGATGGCGGCGGCTGGCCGCCGGCTCGGCGATCTGGACGGGCCGTTCGCGGCGGGTGACTTCGCCCCGCTTCTGAGCTGGCTGCGGTCCGAGATCCATGCCGCGGGGCGGATGCTCGAGAGCGACCCGCTGGTGGAGCGGGCCACCGGGATGCCGGTTTCGGCCGACTGGCTGGCCGACAGCCTCCGGCGGCGGTACGGACCCGCCCACGGGCTGTAAGCCGGCGGGCGTCGCTGGCGGCCCGTAAAATGGTGGTGGTACACTCCGTCGTCGAGCGATTCGCGAACGATTCGGAGACCGTGGAGAACGCAGATGGCACACGACGACGACAAGCCTGAAGCCGGCGACGATTCCTGGGCCGGTTTCGAGGCCGAGAGTCAGGCCGACTCCGCGCCCGAGTTCACCTTTTCCTTCGACGACGATGCCGTCGCGGACGCAACCGCCGGGGATGACCTGGTCGACAAGCGGCTGCGTGACGACGAGATGGAGGCCGATGATGAGGTGGCCGAAGAGATCGCGTTCGGAGAGCCCGATGCGGCGCTCGACGCGCTGCTCGCCGACGGCCTC
>JBJTPO010000270.1:0-4297 GCA_046075145.1 Planctomycetota bacterium | reverse complement strand
CCCACCAGGCGCCGCCCCCTTCGCGATCGGCACACGCACGCAGTTGCCCCACTCCAGCCACGAGCCGTCGTAATTCCGCACGTTGCCGAAGCCCAGCAGGTACTTGAGCACGAACCACGTCAGGCTCGAACGCTCGCCGATCCGGCAGTAGGCGATCGTGGGCGACCGCCGCTTCATCTTCAGCTCCTTGAGGTAGAGCTTCTCGAGGTCCTTGGCCGACTTGAAGGTGCCGTCGTCGTTGCAGTTCATCGGCCAGGGCACGTTGCGGGCCCCCGGCACGTGGCCGCCGCGGACGGCGCCCTCGTTGGGATAGTCGGGCATGTGCATCCGCTCACCGCGGTATTCCTCGGGGCTGCGGACGTCGAGCAGCTGCTTGCCCGCCTTGCAGTGCTTCAGCACCTCGTCGCGGAGGGCTCGGATGGAGCCGTCCTGTTCGCTGGCCGTGTAGGAGGCCCGCGGGTAGACAACCCGCTCGGTGGACCAGGGCCGGCCGTCGAGTTCCCAACGCTTCCGGCCGCCGTTCATGATCCGGCAGTCCTGGTGGCCGTAGAGCTTGAACACCCAGAAGGCGTAGCAGGCCCACCAGTTGTTCTTGTCGCCGTAGAACACGACCGTGGTGTCGGTGGAAATCCCCCGCTCGGCGCAGAGCCGCTCGAACGCCGCTCGGTCGATGTAGTCCCGCTGGACGGCGTCCTGGAGGTCGGTCTGCCAGTCGATCTCGACGGCACCGGGGACGTGTCCCTGCACGTACAGCGCGCGGTCCTCGTCCGACTCGACAACGCGCACCTTGGGATCGGTCAGATGCGCAGCCACCCACTCCGTAGAGACGAGCACGTCGGGCTGGGCGTAGGCGGGCATGGCGACACTCCTCGGGGTCTGGTCTGGCCGCCCGACGACGGAGATCCGCGGCGGCACTCGCGATCGTAGTGCATCCCCTACCCGCCTGCAACGAGCCTCCGTCGCGAGGCGGCGACCGAAGCGATACGATACGGACTCGCGCAGGCGGCCACTTCCGCCGTTTGCGATCCCACCACGACCCCCGCCGCGATCGGACTCTTTCCCATGGGCGCCTCCTTCATTTTCCAGATCTCGCACCTGCTCAAGAAGTTCGGCCAGCGGGAACTGCTCAAGGACATCAACCTGGCGTTCTACCCCGGCGCCAAGATCGGCCTGCTGGGCCGCAACGGCGCCGGCAAGAGCACGCTCATGAAGATCATGGCTGGCATCGACAAGGAGTTCGAGGGGGAGGCGCGGCTGGCCGACGGCTACACCGTCGGGTATCTCGAGCAGGAGCCCAAGCTCGACCCCACGAAGACGGTGTTCGAGAACGTGATGGACGCGGTGGACCACTCCCGGGCGGTGCTGCGGCGGTTCGAGGAGATCAACGCCCGCCTCGGCGAGCCGCTGGAGCCCGAGGAGATGGAAAAGCTGCTGGCCGAGCAGGCGACCGTCCAGGACGAGATCGACGCCAAGAACCTCTGGGATCTCGACCGGCAGGTCGAGATCGCGATGGACGCGATGAACCTGCCTCCGAGCGACTGGGGGGTGACGAATCTCTCCGGCGGCGAGCGGCGCAGGGTGGCCCTGTGCAAACTGCTGCTCGAGAAGCCCGACCTGCTGCTGCTCGACGAGCCGACGAACCATCTCGACGCCGAGAGCGTGAACTGGCTGGAGCGACATCTGGCCGAATATCTGGGCACGGTCGTGGCCGTGACCCACGACCGCTACTTCCTCGACAACGTGGCCAAGTGGATCCTCGAGGTGGACCACGGCCGCGGCATCCCTTTCGAAGGCAACTACACCGCCTGGCTCGAGCAGAAGAAGGCCCGCCTCGAACTCGAGGAGAAGCAGGCCAGCGCCCGGCAGAAGACGCTCGACAAGGAGCTCGAGTGGGTGCGGATGTCGCCCAAGGCCAGGCAGGCCAAGAGCAAGGCCCGCATGGCCGCCTACGAGAAACTGGCCGCGGAGCAGGCGGCCGTCCGCGATTCAGAAATCGAGATCTTCATCCCGGCCAGCCGCCCCCTGGGCGACCAGGTGATCGACGCCGAGAACATCTCCAAGGCCTTCGGCGACAAGGTGCTGTTCGAGAACCTCTCGTTCCGGCTGCCGCCCGGCGGCATCGTCGGAATCATCGGGCCCAACGGCGCTGGCAAGACGACGCTGTTTCGGATGCTCGTGGGCCAGGAGCAGCCCGACTCAGGCTCGATCAAGGTGGGCAGCACGGTGGATATCGGCTACGTGGACCAGAGCCGCGATGCCCTCGATCCGGCCAAGAGCGTGTTCGAGGAGATCTCGGGGGGCCACGACACGATCGAGCTCGGCAAGCGGACGGTCAACGCCCGCAGCTATGTGGCCAAGTTCAACTTCATGGGCCCCGACCAGCAGAAGAAGGTGGGCACGCTCTCCGGCGGCGAACGGAACCGCGTCCACCTGGCCAAGCTGCTTCGCGGCGGCGCCAACCTGCTGCTGCTCGACGAGCCGACCAACGATCTCGATGTGGACACGCTGCGGTCGCTCGAGGAGGGCATCACCCATTTCGCCGGCAGCGTGGTGGTGATCACCCACGACCGGTGGTTCCTGGACCGCCTCGCGACCCACATCATCGCCTTCGAGGGCGCCGGCTACGTGCACGTCTGCGAAGGCAACTTCGAGGTCTACGAGCGGAGCCGCAAGGAGCGGCTGGGGCTCGAAGCCGATGAGCCGCACCGGTTCCGCTACAAGAAGCTGCAGCACTGATTTCACGGCTTCGCGGCCATCCATGGCCCGCGAAGCCTTGGCGGCCCGCGGGCCTTCGGCCCCGGCCGCCGGCCGCACCTGCTACACGGCTGCAATGCCATCCCTGACAATTGTAGCCTTGCCGGGCCTCCGCCCGGCGGCCGCACTTCCGGGCGGCCGTGGTCGTGCGCGGAGCGGCACGCAGCGTTGCACTCGGCGCATCGGTGGGCCTGCGAGGGGTTGCCCGAGCCCCGGACCCGGCGTTGATGGTCGAGCGCAGCAAGGATTGCGCAGCGAAGGCCAGCATCGAGTGCGTGAAGGCCTGGAGGGCCGCAGCGAACGTCCGGGCGACGGGGTCGGGCAGCCCCGAGCCTGCGTGCCCCGAGACGCCACGGCCACCGTAGGCCAGGCGTCGCGCCGCAGGATAAAAGAAAGAGGCTCCGGTCGGAGTCGAACCGACGATGGCGGATTTGCAATCCTCGGGCGTCTTGCGGAATCCCCGGGTGAAACCGCCGAAAGCGACCTCGGTCGGGGTCCTAGTCGGGGTACCGCAATGGCGTTGGATGGCACAACGGATGCCGACCTCGCTACCGTGGCGGCACATTGGTCCTCCCTGCCTCGCGAAATCCGGCTCGCGATCTTGGCCCTAGTTTCGGCCGGGGTACCACCATCGACGTGACGGGAAAAAACGCTGCCGAAGCCCCTAAGCGACGAATGCGCGCTCGCCCCTCCCCTGCCCCGTCTTGGCTCGTCTACCTCCTGCGGTGCCGAAACGGATCCCTGTACTGCGGGATCACCAACGACCTCCCCAAGCGGCTGAAGGCTCACAACGCAGGCAGGGCGTCCCGATACACCCGAAGCCGCCTTCCTGTGGCCTTGGTCTACGTCGAGCCACAGAGGTCAAAATCAGCGGCCCTGAAGCGTGAGGCAGCGATCAAGAAATTGCCCCGGCCACAGAAGTTGAAACTGCTGGCAAAGCCCAAGAAGAGATCCAGCGGGCGGCGCACTTGATATCAAGAACAGGTGGACTGGGCGGTACATATGCCCCCCGACCACAGCCGGTTTACTTGGACGGCCCCTGTTGCTCTGGCCAGCCTCGAACCCTCTTGGTGGGCCGGAAACCTCGTATCTCGGCGCAAAACCGGCTTTCGTGCCTTCGGCGGGTGGCTCAAAACCACCTCCGGGGCGTCTTTTTGCCCTCGGTTTTTTCCGCGAGTTTTTGCGTCCCCAGTTGGAGAAAATTTACCAACCCCGGGTATCGGCGAACTTGATAACAATGAAATACCGCCCGGGACTGGTTTTGCCCTCGGAGCCAATCGCGATGAAGAACCCCGCCCGACTCCTCCGTGTGCTGGTTTGCCTGCTGGTGGCGCTGCTCTGCGTTCCCGGCCTTGCTGCTGAGCCGACGCCGCCACGATCCGGCCTCAGCCAACCCAGAACCGGCCAGACCCAGAAGTTCGGCTCGGGGACCACCACGAACAGGTCTGACGGCTCCAGCACCCGCACGGAGAAGTTCGGCTCTGGCACCCTTCAGCGCGACCAGCCGGGTAGGACAAGCCGCTAAAGTATTCGCATGCCCACC
>JBJTPO010000269.1:0-9324 GCA_046075145.1 Planctomycetota bacterium | reverse complement strand
CCTGGCGAAGAAGCTCAGAACCAGCCTGAACGCCGCCGCCATCGCCCACGAGATCAACCAGCCGTTGAGCCGGGTCATTCTGCGGGCCCGGATGGGCATGGAGACTGTCACCGGAGCCAGCCGCGACATGCTCGCGGCCCTCGTCGCCGACGCCGAGCGGGTGGTGTCGGTCATCGAGAAGATGAAGGTGCTGCTTCGCAACGTGGAGACCGTGAAGCGAGAGGTCAACCTGGCTGCCGTCACGGCAAGCGGCCTGCATCAGGTTAAGCGGCCGCTCTGCGATGCCGGGGTGACGGTGATCCGCCGTGGCCTCGATGGTAGCTGTCTCGTGCTTGGCGACGACGTGCAGTTGCAGTTGATCATCATCAACCTGGTCACCAATGCCGTCGAGGCAATCGTCACCGCCAAGAGTCCGCGGCGCGAGATCGAGGTTGCTCTGCATGCGTCCGACGGTGCCATCGAACTGGTCGTCGGCGACAGCGGCTCCGGCTGGCCCGGCGGCACGCTCGACGATGTGCTGTTGAGCACCACAAAGGCCGGGGGCGCGGGCGTCGGTCTGTATGTGGTGAAGACGGCGGTCGAAAACCACAAAGGACAGATCGCCATCGGCCGGTCATCGCTCGGGGGCGCGGAACTCCGCATCACGCTCGCGCGGGTGAATGAGCGGCGTTGAAGGCCGTCGTACCTGCGCGCAGGTATGGGCCTGGCTGGAACGCGTCGGGGCGCATTCCGTAGCGCAGCGTACGCTCCCTGGGGACGCGGCCCGGCATACACTGGGGCGGGTAAGTGAGGAACAGAAACCGATCGGCTTTCCGCTGTCACTGGATTTGCATGGACGTGAACTCGGCCACTCCCGCCCTGCCGGCGGCATCTGGACCCCAGCCGCCACAGGGAGTGCCCGCTCTGCGGTGCGTGCTTGTCGAAGACCAGGCGATGTTCCGGGAACTCGTGGAGAAGATGCTCGAGATTCGCGGAGGCCTGCGGGTCGTGGGGCGCGCGAGCACGGTCGCCGAAGGGATCACCGTGTGCGCCGCCCAGTCGCCCGACCTTTTGCTCCTGGACCTGGCACTGCCCGACGGCGATGGCATCGAGGTGGCGAGGCAGTTTCTGCGGGGAAATCCGTCCGGCACGGTGATCATCATCACCGGCCACAAGAGCAGCTTCGTGTGTCCGGCATGGCTCGATGGGAACCTGCGGGCCATTATCAGCAAGAACGACACGTTTCAGGCGTTGCGAGCGGAACTCGATGACCTCCTGGGGCGAGTACCCCCCGTCGCCGAGCGGACAGCCGGTGGCCCCGCGGCTACACCCCTGACACGGCGGGAGGCCGAGGTGTTTGCGCTCGTCGGTCAGGGGCTCTCCAGCCAGCAGATCGCCGAGCGGCTTCGCGTCTCGGTCCACACCGTGCTCACGCATCGCAAACGGATTGCCAAGAAACTCGGTACCCGCGGCATGGAACTGGTGGCCCGGGCGGCGGCCCAGCGGGCGGCCTTCTTCGGGCCCGGTGGCGAGCCGCGGTAGCCCCGCGGCGGGACGGTTTGCCACGTCACCGGCAGTCGGATTTCTCCGCGCACCTCGGGGGTGGGTTGTGCGGGCTTCAACGATCCTAGCGGTGACCGCCGGCGCGGGCAGGCGGCTACCGGCGAACGGTCGATGATACGAAGGGAGTTTGGGGTCGGCAGACCGTTATCCGCGGTCACAGCCGCAGTCAGCTGGGGCGGACGCCGGGGGCGGGCCGTGTCGCATGAGATCGGCGCAGTCAGACCGAGTCCGTCGGCGGAATCGTTTGCGATTCCGACGGCCACCATTGCGCCGCCAGGCGACGGTGTGGTGCTGGTCGCTCCTGTCCCTTTTCGTGGTCGCGGCCGTGGTCCCTGCGCGGGCTGACGGATGGCTGTCGACGGAGGCTGGCGACCGCCCGACGTTCACGGGCAGCGTCGAGGCCCTCCTGCTCTGGCGAAACAGCCTCCCCAGCCAGCCGCTCTATTTCGATTCGACGGACCCCGCGTCGGTGCCGCTCGACACGGCTGGCGTCGGCACCGGCATGGCGGCCGGGCCCCGGTATCGCATCGACTGGAACCGATTCGACGACGGGGGCCTGGAGTTCAACTACTTCAACGTGCAGTCGTTCAATGGCTCCCGAACGGTCAGCTCGCCGGGCGGCCAGTTGGAACAGTCCAACATCCTCGGCTTCAACTTCCCCGACGTGACCGCCGCGACGGCCGTCGCATCGGCGGGCATCAAGTCGTTCGAGCTGAACCGCCGTCGGCAGCTGGGCATGTTCGACGGTGATTTCCTCTACGGCTTCCGGTGGGTCGAGTGGACCGATGGCCTGCGAATCAGCGACACGACCGTGACCGGCGCCCAGACCGGCGCCGACGCGTTTCTCACGAACACCACCTCGAGCCTCTACGGAGCGCAGCTGGGCCTCGATCTCGTGCTCCTCGGCAGCCGACGGGATCGGGCCTGGATCGAGGGCGTGGGCAAGGCGGGCGTCTACTACGACAACGCCGTGCAGAACAGTTTCGTGGACAGCGTGAGCGTGTCGCAGATCACCCGCAACAACGCCGCGTCAGCCGAGACCACGAGCTTCATGGGCGAACTCGGGTTTACAGGCTGCCTGCGGCTTTCCGACCACTGGGTGGCCCGCACGGGCTTCACGATGTTCTGGCTGGGCAACGTGGCCGCAGCCGCCGACCAGCTCGCCGTCAATGATCTCTACTCGCAGGAGATCGTCTCCCGGATCGACACCGGGGCCAACGTGTTTCTCTACGGGCTGAATCTCGGCCTCGAGGCCTCGTGGTAATGGCGTGCCGGGACGGCCATGGGGATGAGGACGTGGCCACCCGAGAGAACTCACGCCAGACCCGCCCGTAGATCACGCCTGGAGAGGCACCATGCTTCCCAGATGCGCCGGTAGGCCGCCTCAATGTTCCGGGCCAAGGCAGGGGCGTCCATCACGGGCGACTGCCGCATGCGTTGGCGGAGGCCGGCGCGCAGTGCCGAAAGACGAGGGAGATCGTTGGCCAGGGCGGTGGCCCGGGCGATGAACTGTTCTTCCGTCGGGGCGGCCAGGTCGTCCAGGCCCAGGGCGGTCAGGACGCTCAGGCCCATCCGCGAGGCGTAGCGATCGCCGACAAGCGTGATGATCGGGACGCCCATCCACAGGCCGTGGCAGGTGGTGGTGTGGCCGCTAAAAGGGAAGGTGTCGAGCAGGACATCGACGTGGTTGTGGGTGGCCATGTACTCCATGAACGGGCGCTGGCCGAGCAGTTCCAGGCGGTCGGGGGCAACGCCCCGGGAGCGGAAGGCGGAGTGAAGCCGCTGCTGCACGAGCGGCTCCTCCGCCCCGGGGGCCATGAGCAGCAGACGGGAATTGGGAACGGCGGCGATGACGCCGGCCCACAGCCGCAGCGTCTTCGGGGAAATCTTCTCGAGCTTGTTGAAGCTGCCGAAGGTGATGGCGGAGCGCCCGAGGGCCGGGAGCGGGCCCACTTCCGGGCAGTTCTCCTCCGGCTGGTAGCAGGCAAAGAAGCCGGGCAGGCGGAGGAGTTTTTCAGTATGGAAGGCGTCGGTGGCTCCCGGTGGGTCCAGCCACTCGTCGGTCAGACGGTAGTCGATGGTCCGTAGGCCGGTGGTGTTCTGATAGCCGAGGTAGCTGACCTGGAGGGGGGCGGGCTTGCGGGCGAAGAGGCCCAGGCGGTTGTTGGCGGTGTGGCCGGCCAGGTCCACGAGGATGTCGACTTCGTCGGCGAGGATGTGCCGGGCCACCTGCTCATCACTTTGACCGGCGATGCCCCGCCAGCGGTCGGCGTGCTTCTGGATCAGGTGGGTCATGGAGTCGGGGTTGCGCCAATCGAAGTAACAGACAATCTCGAAGGCGGCGTGGTCGTGGGCGGCCAGCAGGGGATGAATGAAGGAGGCGACGGAATGGTGGCGGAAGTCGGCCGAGACGTAGCCGACCCGCAACCGGCGCGAGAGCGCTGAGCCCTGAGCATTGAGTCGTGAGCGGGGGTGGTCGTTGACGGGGCTGGCGGCATGCTGGCGGGCCCACGCCAGGTGTTCGGCAAAGAGCGTGGGGTTGTCATAGTCGCCGTCGTAGTTGAGGCTCATGAGCATGTTGCTGTGGACGGCCGCCAGGTCGGGCCGCATCTCCATGGTCTTGCGGTACCAAGGGATCGCCTCCTCCAGGAGTCCCTGGTTCTTGAGGGCGCTGGCCAGGTTGCTGGCGGCGTGGGCGTGGGTGGGGTGGAGGGCCAAGACCTTGCAGAACCAGTCGGCCGCCTCGCCGGGCCGGCCCAGTTCCAGCAGGTGAGCGCCCAGGCTGTTGATCGCCTCAACGTTGGTCGGCTGCAGGGCGATGGCCCGGCGGTACGCGGCGGCGGACTCCTCGGTCCGGCCGAGATGGGCCAGGGCGTTGCCCACGTTGTTCCAGGCGGAGAAATGATCGGGCCGCAGGGTGGTGGCTCGTTGGAAGCAGTCGGCCGCCTCGGGGATGCGACCGAGCAGCGCGAGGCAGGCGCCCAGGTTGTTCCAAGCCTCGCCGTTGTTGGGGTCAAGGCCGACGGCCCGGCGGGCGGAGGCGGCGGCCGCGTCCGGCTTTCCCAGGGCGCGGCAGACCTCGGCGAGGTTGCTGTGGTAGGTAGCGATGTCGGGGCGGAGAGCGATGGAGCGGCCGATCAGATCGGCGGCGGCCTCATGCTGCCCGACCACGTGGGCGACCAGCCCCAGAAGGTGCAGCGCGTCCGGCTGGTCCGGCCGGGCGGCCAGGATCTGCCGATACAGCGCCTCGGCTTCGGCCAGCCGCCCTGCCTGATGGTGGGCGACGGCCTGCTGGAGCAGTTGCTGGGCGGCGGCGGTGTCCATGGGCTGGGAGTGACCGCCGGGGCACGACTTTGCGGGGAAGGATAGCCCGGTCGATGGCACTTCCGCAACCATTTGCCGGCTGGCGGCAAGGCCGGGCGTCACCCTTGGGGCCCAACGCTCGCCGAAGGCACGCCGCGGGCCGCGCGGGGAAGGGTGATGCGGAACTCGGCGCCGCCCAGGGGGGAGGAGCCGATTGCGATGCGGCCGCCGTGGTTGTCGAGGGCGGTCTTCACCACGTAGAGCCCGATGCCTGAGCCTTCGGGCTTGGTCGTGCGCAGCAGGACGTCGTCGATCGTGCCTCCGGGCCAACCCAGGCCGCTGTCGCCGATGACGATGTCGATGGTGTCCTCATGCGGCACGAGTTCGATGGAAATCTCGCGGCGCGGGCCATCGCTTTCGCCGATCGCCTCGATGGCCTCGATCGCATTGCGCACGAGGTTGACCATGACCATCTGGAGTTGCACGTCGTCGCCGAGTATGTGGCAGCTTTCGCGTGGGCCGGTGTGGCTAACCTCGATGCGGCCGGCACGCAGGGGTTGCTTGAGTTGCAGGAGGGCGCTGCGCACGACCTGGGCCACGTCGATCGGTTGCTGGGCGGTTTCGATATTGCGCAGGAGTACACGCATCTTCTCGATGGTTGCGATCACTCGTTCGGCGTCGTCGATGAGGGCCTGCAGGGTTTCCCGGCCCGCGCTGTTCTCCTTTTCGAGGTCGAGCCGCGCGCGCAGGAGGATGCGGCTGAGCGGTTGGTTGATTTCGTGGGCCAGGGCGGCGGCATTCAGGCTGGTGCGCAGCTTGTTCCCCAGTTCGCGACGGTGGTTCTCCTCGCGATGCTTCTCCCGGAGGGCGGCTTCTTTTTCCACGGTGATGTCGGTGAGCACGCCTTCCCAGACGGTGGAGCCGTCGGGCAGGGTGCGCGGGTTTGATGCGGCATTGAGCCAGCGCGTTTCCCCGCCGATGATGGTGCGGAATTCCTCGCTGAGGGGAATCCGGCGCTCGAAGACCGCGATGTTTTTCCGCAGATACTCGTCGTGATCGTCGGGATGCACGCGGGCGAAGACGTTGAGCGGGTCTTGTTCCGCGGCTTCGCGGGTGAGCCCTAACAGCTCGAGAAAGCGGTTGCTGGCGAACGAGAAATGACCGAGGCTCGCGCCGGGCGGTTGGATCATGACAAAGGTGCCGGCCGGAATGTTTTCCGTGAGTTCGTAGGCCGTCCTCTCCAGCGCACGCTTGGCGGCGTCAAGTTCCGAGGTGCGTTCGGCCAGCAGTTGCTCGAGTTGCTCGCGGTAGGTCGCGGCGGTTTGCTCGGCCAGTTTGCGGTCGGTCACGTCGATGCTGATGCCTGCGATGCGCACAGGCCCCGCGGTCGTTTCGCGGAGGACATCACCGCGGGATTCGATCCAGCGGACTTCGCCGTCCGAAAGGATGATGCGGTATTCCATGTTGATGGGTGATTGCGTCTCTCGAGCCTTCATGGCGTGCGCCTCGGCCGCGGTCCAGTCTTGCGGGTGCACCCTGGCTTGCCAGAGTTTCCACAGCATGGGCTCGTTGTGGCGCTCGGTCTCGCTCACGCCGAAGACGTCCATCATTTCCGCAGACCAGGTGATGGTGTCGGTCGAGAGGTTCCATTCCCAGAAGGCGGACTTGGCCGCGCGGGCGGCGAGGGTCATGCGCTGGCGCAGGGTCGCTTCGGCCTCGGCCTCGGCGCGGGCTTCCGCCAGGAGCCGGGTGTATCTTTCGAGGTCCGTGATGTCTTGGAGCGTGCAGACCGGGCCCGAGGGGAGCAGCGTGGCCCGGAAGATGATGTCGCGCACCGTGCCGTCTTTGGCCTGCACGTGGACGGTGTCCCGGCCGACGGCGTCCGGGTCGCGGCGGCCTGTTTCCAGGCCGGCCAACCAGGCGGCCAGCACCTTGGCGCGGTAGGCGGGATCGGGGTAGGCGAGTTCGAGCCACCGTTCCACCGTGGGAATGTCTTCGTGGGTATAGCCGAACGCGGTCGTGAAAGCGCGGTTGACCAGAGTGATGAGCGGTGTTTCGCCGTTCGACCCGCAGAGCACGGGGATCGGCAGGTTCATCAAGGTCCGCCGCAGGTTCTCCTCCGCCTCATTTTCGACGGTGGCGGATTGGGCGGGAGGCTTCATGCGGGGGCTAGAGCAGCGGGGAGAAACAAGGCAGCAGTCCGCACGCTATCGATGGACAGGAAGACCAGGGATGAAGAATAGATCGGCCAATGACACTTCGACAAGCATCGGCCGAGTGGTCACGGTATCACGCCGCTGGCCGACATTCCCGATGGCGAGGGCCGTGAGGCGAGGTCTAGACCCGCCCCAGCTTCGCCCATAGCGACGATCTCGGGTGCCATCGCCTCGTATTTCGGCGTCCGGCGCAGCGGAGCCACAACGTCGCGGCTGGCGGAAGGTGCCTTTCCAAGCATGATCCAACGGTCGGTATTCAGGAACTCCCGCATGGTGACGGTTGGATCATCGTCCGCTGCGGCATTCAGCGGCTATCGGAGCGGCAGGTGAACGAGACGGTTGCGGAACTCGTCTGCAGTCATGCCGGCGAGGCAGAGTTCGGAATCCTCGATCATCCGGCCAATCGGTGTGCCCTGCGGCGCGAACAGCACCCCGCTGAAGGGAATGCCGTGGTGCTGCCACCGTGCCGTGATCTCCAGGAAATCAGCGTCCTGAGTCAGCAGGACACAGCCAACGGCGGTCGCTCGCGCCAGTAACTCTTCGTCGGACAGCCGCCCGGCCGCGTCGGCTTGGGCCGTTCGGACATCGAGCAACTTGCGACGGAGACCCTCGGTGACTGCGGCTGGCACATGCACATCCATGTAAACAGCCAGCGGCATAGGTCGGACTGCCCTCAGCGGCCATTGGCCACGGCTCGACGCCGCAGCAACTCATCGCGTGAGAAAGGCTCGGAGCCACGGGCCCGTTCAGCCTGTGTTTTTCCGGCCTCGATCGCAGCCACGATGGTGTCGTGGTGGTCATGGAAGTAGGCAAGTGCCGCGTAGACCTCCGCAGGCCGCAGATCCGGGTGCTGTCGCAGAATCTCTTCTGCTGACCACCCATAGAAATACTGCTCCGCAGCGACGTGGTTGACGGTGTAGCGGGTGCCTTCGATGAAGGCTTCGCCTTTGGCGTCGATGATGACGTGGGGGTATGTGTCGGCGGTTGCCATCGGACGCTCCTTTCGTTCAACAGGCCTTATTCTATCGTCTCTGCGCGGGTGCCTTCTAGCCGCCGCAGCGTCTGGTGCCCGGGAGTGCCACGGCTGAGACGGCTATGGCCTCCCGAGCACACGACTTTACCGGCATCAATCATGCGGCCCCATCGCGTTTTTTGGCTGCTTTGCGCGCGGCAGCCCTGCGGTCATAGACGAGTGAAATGATCGCCTCGGCGGGGCCAGCCGCCTTTGCCGGCTCGTCGCCCGGGCTTGAGTGGATCGACTCCCAGACCGGGACGGGAGCGACGGCGCGATCCGTCGGCCTTCCGCGCTCGAGCACCGCTAGGGCAGGCACGGCGTTGATCGTGAAGCGGGCGACCATCTGCGGTTCTTCGTATCCATCGACGTGTTGCTTTTGGATGACGACGTCCCCAACGGGGGCCTTGAGCAACTGTGCCGCGATGCCGACGTCACCTTGCAGGAGATCCCGTAGTTGCGTGAGCGCCGCGACTGACGTCACCCCCATGAATGGAACCAGTCTCTATCACCGGGGTAGCACCCCTTGGGCTTGCCCACGCGAACCGTCCGGGATTCTATCATCAGGGCTGCCTCGCCGCGGGTTGGCATGAGCCGCTCGAGAGTCCGCGGGTGTCAAGGAATCACTCGGATGCCGCTGGTCACCATTCGCAACCTGTCGCTGCGGTTTCGTGGGCCGCCGCTGCTCGACGACGTCACCTGCCACATCGAGGCGGGCCAGCGGGTGGGGTTGCTCGGCCGCAACGGCGCCGGAAAGACCTCGTTGATGCGGCTGCTCGCCGGCACGAACCAGCCCGATGCCGGGAGCGTGGAGTTTGCCCCGGGCGCGACCGTGGCGTTCCTCGAGCAGGACGTGCCGCAGGGTCTGGCCGGCGCCGTGCGGGAGATCGTCGCCACCGGCCTGCCGGCGGCCGGCGACGCCGAGGCCGCGTGGCAGGGGGAGCAGGCCGTGGCCCAGATCCTCTCGCGGATGGAACTCGACGGCGGCGCGGCCTTCGACCGCCTCTCGGCGGGCCTCAAGCGGCGGGTGCTCCTGGCGCGGGCCCTGGTCGGGCAGCCCGATCTCCTCCTGCTCGACGAGCCTACCAACCACCTCGACATCGAGGCGGTCGAGTGGCTGGAAGGTTTTCTGGGGCGGTGGCGGGGCACGCTCCTGTTCGTGACCCACGACCGCACCTTCCTCCGCCGAATGGCCGACCGGATCCTGGAGATCGACCGCGGACGGATCTTCGACTGGTCGTGCGACTACGA
>JBJTPO010000268.1:0-4618 GCA_046075145.1 Planctomycetota bacterium | reverse complement strand
TGACCTACGAGATGCAGCAGGACGACCTGATCTACAACCTGGGCAAGGTGACGGGCCGAGGGATGTCGGTGGGCGACAGCCCGAGCATCGTGGTCCGCGTCTACATGCCGCCGTTCGAGCAGTGGGAGAATCGCAGCGGCCCCAGCTTCGGCTTCCGCGCCGGCTGCTTCACCCACGCGATCATCACCGGTGACGATCACCCCGATCGGGGACTGTACGGCCTGCAGGAATACTGGCCGGGCATGTTCGTCTGCTTCGAGAGCAGCCACGACGGCAAGTTTCCGGAGGATGCCGCCTTCATCCGCGTCCGCAGCGGCCGCAACGGCGGCGAGATCCGCGGGCCGAAGATCGAGCAGCTCGGCTGGTGGACGCTCGGGATCTCGTTCACGCCCGACGGCGTGATCCACTACTTCGCCAGCCCCGGCGTCGACAATCTCACACCCGAGGACCACATCACCTCGCAGTACGCCTACTCCTACCGCACGGAATGGGTGAAGACGTTCTTCTTCAATGTCTGCACCCACGACGACGGCAAGACCTGGAGCACTCCCTGGGTGCTCGACGACCCGCAGGTGTTCTTCGTCAAGCCGCAGCAGTTGGCCGAGCAGCCGACCACGACCCGCTGACGAGCCAGTTACCGGGCCGTGCGGGCGTAGCCGCAGGCGGGCGGAAGCAGGCCCTCCAGCCCCTCCCCCTCGCACCGCAGCACGAGCCCGTCGCCACCGTCGGGGGCGAGCATGCAGGTGGCGGCGCGACCGGCGTCGCGACCCCCGCCCTCGATCCGCACCGTCCAGCCGTCGGCCTCACGACTCCAACGGCCCTCGGCGAACCGGCCGTCGGCCGAGAAGATCCAGGAGCGGATCTGCTCCCGCTCCGGATCCCAGCCAATGATCTCGGTCAGCTCCCGCCGACCGCCTGCGGCGGGCAGCAGGCCGGGAATCCCCGAGTCACCTGCGGCCGGCCGGGACGCGGGATGGTCGTCCGGCGTGCTGACATGGGTCCGCACCAGGAATCCGCGGTCGGCCGACCAGACGGCCTGACTGCTGGCGATCACCCCGTCACCGACGTCTTCCCAGGAGCCGACGAGCCAGGCGAGCTGTTCGAGCGGCCGGGCGGCCCGCGGCTCGACGGTGGCGGCGGTTTCGCGCACGCTCCCCAGCCGCCACTGATCGTCTTCGCGGATCACGACCGCCGAGAAGCGGCTCCCGGCGACGTCGCCATCGGCATAGGAGACTCGCGCGATGCCGTCGACCATCGCCACGTCGTCACGGAGCGGACGGATCGCATCGACATCGATGTCGATCGCCGCCTCGCCGTCCATCTCGAAGAGCGCCGCGAACACCTCCCTCACCGCCTCGCGGCCGCGGGTGACCTCGCCGGTGTCGAGGTTGACGTTCTCCGCGGCGGCGGCCCAGTGAGCCGCGGCGGCGACAGCATCGTGGCGGTTGAAGGCTCGCAGGTAGCCGGCGAGCATGTCCCGGATCTCCGCCACGCGCGGCGACGGCGGCTCGGCGGCCGGCAGGGTGCTCGGCTCCGACGCGGACTCGGTCGCCGCGACCTGCCGGACCGCCGCCGGATCGCCGCCGGTCGCGATGCTCGACGCCATGGTCACGGGCTCAGCCGAGGCCCGCGGCTTCGCCGTGACATCCGCCAGCCGAAAGGGCTTCGGTCGAGCAATCACCTCCGGCACGGCGCCGGCATGGCGCCCTGGCTCGGCGGCGGTGGTCGTCAGAAGCGTGGGCTCGAGTTGGGGCTCGACCGGCCGAGAGCCGATCTGTGACGGCGGAGCCACGCCCGGAGCACCGCAGCCGGGCATGGCGAGGACGGCCACCAGGCCGACCAGCGGACGGGAAGCACCGGCAGGCCGGCGCAGCGGACAGGCGAGATACGGCACGATGCAAAGCCTCCGTGAGCGTGACGACGGCCACCGGCCCACCGCGGCCGGCTGACAGAGGCCGAGATCCTACCTGCTGGCCTCCCGATCGCACAGCCTGCGGGCCTCACTCCTTGCCCACGGTCACGCCGGAAAAGTCGTCGGTGCGGAACGGTGTCAGCGGCAGTCCGGCGCCGGAATACATGTTGCAGTCCGGATTGTCCGCCCAGGCGTAACGAACGGCCACGGGCTCGGTGACGCCGTCGCCCCACACCTCGATCGTGCCGTCCTGGCGGATCGCCGCCCGGGCTGGAACGAATTTCCGGTCGACCCCGGCGATCGTGAAGCCCCGCGGCTCGGCCACGTCGAACGGCCGCCAGCCACCGATGACATCGTTGAATGACAGCACTGCCTTCACCCCATCCCGGCTCAGGCCGGCGTAGCGGGGACTCTTGCAGGCGATCCCGGGCTGCTTGTAGGCCTCGGCGAGTGCCCAGCGGGCCAGCCGCTTGGCCACGTCCTGCTTGTTCTTGGGGTGGATGTCCTTGCCCTCGCCGATGTCGATGATCACGGCCTGTCCGGTGTTGGGCAGGGCGTCGAGCGTCATCGTCTGGGCCTCACGGAGTTCGGCCCAGTCGCTCTCGGCCGGCGTTGCCTGCTCGGCCTTGTAGTCGGCGAGTTGCACCCAATAGAAGGGAAATTCCTTGTTGTCGGCGAGGTTCCACTCGTCCCGCCACGACTGGATCATGAGGGGGAACAGCGTCCGGTACCGGTGGGCCCGGCCTGCGTTCGACTCGCCCTGGTACCAGATCACGCCGCGGATCCCGTAGCCGATCGACGGCGTGAGCACGCCGGCGTGGATGTTGCCGGGCCGCTGGTTGCCCGTCATCTGGCCGTCGTTCGGCTGCTCGGCCTCGAGCCTCTTCCAGCGGTCGTGGATCGCCTTGAGCGTGGGATGGGCGGCGATCTTCTCCCGCTTGACCCAGGCCTCGGCGGCACTGCCGCTCCGGGCGTTGTCGATCAGGCCCACGGGAACGCCGAGGGTCTGGTGGAGCTGCCGGCCGAACAAGTAGCCGACGGCCGAGAACTCGCCGACCGTCTGCGGCGAGCAGACCTGCCAGGCGTGCTGGAAGTTGTCCTGCGGTTCCTGCGTGCCGACCTGGGGCACGGAGATCAGCCGGATCTGCGGGAAGTTGGCCGCCGCTTTCTCCAGGTCGGGGTCGTTGGACTCGTTGACGGCCCACTGCATGTTGGACTGCCCAGAGCAGACCCAGACCTCGCCGACGAGAACATCCTTGAAGGTGACCGCGTTGGTTCCCTTGACGGTGAGCGTGTGGGGGCCGCCGTACTCGGCGATCGGCTTGAGTTTCACCTCCCAGCGGCCATCGGCGCCGGCGGCGGTGGACTTGACCTGCCCGGCGATCGAGACGGTGACCTTCTCGCCCGGGGCGGCCCGGCCCCAGACGCGGTTGGCGATGCCCCGCTGGAGCACCATGTGGTCGCCGAACATGTTGTTGAGCGAGACATCGGCGGGGGCCGCCGTCGTCCAGGAGGCAACCGTCACGGAGGCAAGCAGAACGGAGAGGGACACGGCGGACAGATGGCGCGACATGACGGCACGGCTCCCGAGGGGTGGCGCCCGGGCGACGGGGCGAAAGACCACCGGGAGAACAACGTCTCGTCGGCCGGGGCGGAAACCGTCCTCCACAGCGGCTCGTTGGATCGCCGCCGGTCGCTCCCCGCCCTCAGGCTCGACCCAGGATGTAGTCCCGCACCTGCACCAGTTCAGTCGCGCACGCCGCGAAGCGATGGGCGTTCACGTCCCCGATCGACACGATCCCCACCACCCGGCCACCGGCATCGACCACCGGCACGTGCCGCACCCGGCGGAGCCGCATCAGGTCGGCCACCTCCTCGACGGCGTCACCGGGCCCGCAGCACATGACATCGCTCGTCATGACTTCGCCGACGCTCGTGGCGTCGGGCGGGCGCCCGTCGGCCACCACCCGCCGCAAGACATCCCGCTCGGTGAAGATTCCCGCGAGCCGACCGCCGCCGAGCACCAACAGCGAGCCGATGCCGTGGTCATTCATCAGCCGGGTTGCCTGCCGCACCGAGGCCGCAGCGGAGGTGGTGATCAACCGCCGCGGCTTGGCGGCGAGCAGGTCCTGAACCGTGTCCATGGCGAATGTCCTCCCGAGATGACGGCCTCCTCTCGATTCCACGCGGACGTCGCGTGCCCCTTCATCCGATTTTAACGCTCCTGCGCCCGCCCAGCCCGCGGCTCCGCACACAGGCCGGGAAAGAGGGAAAAGCCCGCCCTAGACAGGGTGGTCGCCTCGCGACCCGAGACCGAACGCCAATGAAAAATACCCCCTCAGAGGTGGTGTTTTTCCGAGGTCGCCGAATTTCGACTCTCCGGCCACTTGCAAGCCGTTTCAGTCGACGTAACCTATCCATCTTAACAGGCGGTCGAATCGTTCGGCCGTCGCAAGAGATCGGGTCTCTTCGACCGGCCGAGGTTCGGGCGCGTTCGAGAACAGCCTGCTCGATTTTCGAGGTTCCTGGTTCTTTTCTTCCTGGAGGTTCGCGTGATTCGCAAAATTCTTTCTTGCGTCATGCCGGCCGTCGCCGTCCTCGCCCTGTGCACCAGCACGTGGGCGGGCGATTGCGGTGGTTGCGCTGGCGGCTGCGAGGGTGGCTGTGACGGCGCCGTCAGCAGCGACTGTGGTGGTGGGTGTGGTG
>JBJTPO010000267.1:0-1185 GCA_046075145.1 Planctomycetota bacterium | reverse complement strand
ATCGCCACAGCCAGCCGCACCGCCGCAGGCGCGAGCGTCGCGACGAGCGCTCGCCGCGCGGCCACGGCCTCGGTCAGAGACGCCGCCACCGCGGCGAGTGTCTCGGCATCGCGGCCGGTGCGATCGCCGACGGCGATCATGCCGAGCACCGCCGGTGACACGGCCCCCTCCGCCCGGCCAAACGCCGCCGAGAGCGGCTCGCCGGCGGCGACGCCCGCACCGGCCTGCTCCAACACACCCCGCCACCGCCCCGGCACTCGGGCCGCCTCGGAGGCGACCGCCCGGCGGATGTCCACGCCGGCAGCCAGCGCGATCGCGAGCCGGCCGAGCACGTCGGCGAGCAGACCATCGGGCAGGCGACGCTGGTGGGTCATCGTGTCGCAGGGGATGCCGAACGCGAGCGTCCGGCGAGATGGCATGGACTCGGCCCACGGTTCCCGGCCGCCACTGCAGGGTTCTAACACCCTGCCGATCCATCTGGTAGAACGCCAGCCGTCGTCGTTGCCCCGTCACCCCGCCGCCCATGAATGCCCACTGGCCGACCGTCGCGATCGTGGGCGCGGGCCTGATCGGTGGATCGATCGGCCGGGCGCTCCTGGCGCGGAAGCTCGCCAAGCGGGTGATCGGCGTGGGCCGGTCGCAAGCGTCGCTCGACGCCGCCCGCCGCAGCGGCGCCGTGACCGAGACGGCGCTCGATCCCGGGGCCGTGGCCGAGGCCGATCTCGTGGTCGTGGCCACCGGCGTGAAGTCGATCCCGCGGCTGCTCGATGCGGTCGATCAGGCGGTCCGCCCCGGCACGCTCATCACCGACGCCGGCAGCACGAAGGCCTCGATCGTGGCCGCGTGGGAGAAGCGGCGCAGAAGCCGCCGCGGCCGGTTCGTCGGCTCGCATCCGCTGGCCGGCAGCCACCGCCGCGGGCCCGAGGCGGCCGACGCCGAACTGTTCACCGGCCGCGTGGCCGTCGTCACGCCCTCCCCTGCCACCCCGCCGGACGACGTCGCCGCGATCGGCGAGTTCTGGTCGGCGCTCGGCGCCACCGTATTCATGATGAGCCCGCGGGAGCACGACCGGATCGTGGCGACCACCAGCCACGCGCCGCATGTGATGGCCGCGGCGATCGCGGCCGCCACACCCGCCGCCGCCCTCCCCTTCACGGCCGGCGGCTGGCGGGACACCACCCGGAT
>JBJTPO010000266.1:0-1163 GCA_046075145.1 Planctomycetota bacterium | reverse complement strand
AGCCCGAGCCGGGCATGGTGATCGACACGGTGGCCCGCTGGGCCGCGCTTTGCGAGCGGCTTGGGCGGCCCGCCGGCCTCGGGCTCACGATCGACACCGGCCACCTCGAGTGCCTCGGGGAGCGTCCGGCCGCGAAGGTGATCCGCCCGTGGATCGTCCGGATCGTGAATGTCCACGTGGACGACATGCTCGCTTGCCGCCACGAGCACCTGCCGCTGGGCACGGGCGACGTCGAGTTCGCCCCGCTGCTCGCCGCCCTGGCGGCGGGCGGCTACGCCGGTGGCCTGCACGTGGAACTCCCCAGGCAGGCCCACCGCTGGCTCGAGACCGCCCGCGAGTCGGCCCGATTCCTCGCGCCGCTGATCGCCGGCAACCCCTCGCAGTCCATCGGTTGACGATCCGACCCCTCGGATTCGTCCGAGCGGACGTCGATTACCGCTTCGCGTACGAGCACGGCCGCCCGGAGGTGCGGCTGGCGGCCGGGGCCGCAGGCCCGCGGGCCGCGAAGCCCGCCGGGGCCACGGATGGCCCGGCGGGCGGACAGAAAGCCCCGCTCACGCCCATTCCGGCGGGGGCTCGATCGCGTCGGCGGGCCGCCGGCCCGCATCGGCGCGGCCGGAGCCGGCCAGGCGGCTGATCACCTTCACGGTCATGTCGCCGTCGCAGGCGATCTGGCAGGAGAGCCGCAGGCCCGGCGTGCCGGCGAGGCCCTTGGCCGCGAGCACCGCCTGCTCGGCCTTGGTGATCGCGGCCGGCTCGCCGGCCAGAAACTCGACCCTGCAGGTCGTGCAGCGGGCGACGCCACCGCAGGCGTGGAGCTGGTCCACGCCGCACTCGTCCACCAGCGCGTTCACCAGTCGCTTGCCGGCCGGCACCTCGAACTCGCCCACGCCATCAACCGTCAGTTTCGCCATCGGTTTTGTTCTCCTGCGTCCGTGGTGCTGCCAGCGCCGTGCCGCTACTTGCCTTTGACGTCGAGATTCGCCGCCAGCTCCTCGGGCGTCAGCGAGGTGGCGAGGCCCTCGCTCGGAACCTCCAGCCCGGCCGTCCAGGCCAGGGCGTTGAGCATCAACTTGCGGAAGTCGTCGTTGCCCCAGTTGGCATGGAAGTGGGCCCCGGTGCAGCCGAAGCCGCGGCCGCCGCCCGGCCGCTCGTAGGCCCAG
>JBJTPO010000265.1:0-4571 GCA_046075145.1 Planctomycetota bacterium | reverse complement strand
CTCGGCGCCTCGGTGGTGAGCCAGGTGCGGAAGGCCAGCCAGCGCGGGTCGTGCACGCCGTACACCTCGCGGGCCACCCAGCAGAATCCGCCGCCACCGCCCATGCCGCCCATGCCCATTCCGCCAGCAGCACCGCCCATGCCACCGCCCATGTTCATGCCGCTGTTGATGGAGTTAGCGCCGCCGAGGCCGCCGCCGGTCTGGAAGGGATTGAGACCGGAGCCAGGGTCGACCGGAAGCACGAGGTCGGCGACGGGATAGACCTTGACGACGAGATTCTCCTCCGCCTTCTCCTTGGTGGTGATGAGGAGAACCTCGTCCTTGATGATGTAGGCGAGGTCGATCGGGCCGAGCATCCGCTTGAGCGCCGACCGGAGGCTGACGCCGGAGAGGCTCTGGGTGATGGGGGTGTCGAGATCGAGCCCCAGGTCTTCCAGCGCGCGACCGTCGATCTCGACGGGAATGCGAAACTGGTCTTCGATCGCCTGCTTGACGTCGCGCAGCGGTGACTCGTTGAACTGCCAGTTGCTGACCGGCTTGTCGAGCGACTGGTAGATCTCCCGCTCCTTGCTTCCGGGGTTGGCCAGGTCGACCGACTTGTACTTCTCCCGCAACTTGGTGATGGTCCGCCAGCGCTCGGCACTCGGGTAGATGAGGGGCGGCTCGTCGGCGAACGGGATCGCCGCTGCATCCGCAAGATGCAGCGTGTCCATGAATCCTCGTTGCTGGTCGCGATTGGTGCGATAGTTTTGGGCGTCGTAGTCGAGGATCCGGGCCACCAGGGGCGCCGTCCGGCCGACCACGCGAGCGGTCATCGGAATCCCCTGGTTGGCATACAGCGGCGGGGCCTCGCGGGCGATCTCCTCACCGGCCACCCGTTCCGCCTCCTCGAAGGCCCTCGTCGGAAGCTGGGTGCCGATCGTCGCCTCGCCGTTGATAATGGCGGGGTAGTTTTCGGCCTGGGCGTAGCCGACGCGGATGCCCTCCTCGACCAGCGCGTTGTATTTCTCCGTGAGTTGCTTGATCTTCTCCTCGCGACGCTGCAGTTCGCTCGTGAGCCGAAGCCGCTCGCGACCGATGGCGGCCCGTCGCTCCGCGGCCAGGTCGCGGTCGGTCTTCTCGCGCGCTCGGACGATCGACTCGCGAATCCGCATCTCGAGCTGGGCCAGAAGCCGCTCGCGGGTGCCGGCGTCGAGGTCGTCGGACGTCCGCAACTCCTGCTGCAAGTCCTTGAGCTGATCGCGGGCGAGATCGGGATCGGTCGTGAGGAGCTGGCGGGCGGCCCGGATGCGCACGGCGGCATCCTGCTCCTGAAGCTGTGCACGCACGCGACGCACGCGATCGAGCTCGGCCAGTTCATCATCACCGCCGGACGGCGGCAGGACGCCGCCAGTCGCCGGCGCGGGGACCTCCTCGATGCCGCCGGCCTGCCGCCGGGCCACCTCCCTGACAAGGGAGGCGTCTTGATTGTCGGGGTCGCGTCTGAGCGATGCCTCCGCCAGCCGCAGTGCCGAGGCCTGCGCGCCCGCGGCCTGGGCCTGGGCCGAGAAGGCGGCGAGCGACTCCGCCTCACGCCGAATCAGGTCCCGGGCGACGATCAGCCCCTCGCGGCCAACCACGGGCAGAAACAGGCCATCGCTCGCCCGCGCGTTGCGGGCGAGTTCCGCGAGGTAGGCGTTCTCGGGTTGAGCAGCGGCCGGAGGCACCCGGAGCGTCACGCTGCGGGCCGCGGGGCCGTCGTCGAACGAAATCGCGAGCACGGCATCCTGGAGCGGGCCCTCGATCAGCACGACCGACTCACGGTCGGCCCGCAGCGGCGGCATCCGAGCCGGCAGCATCCGCAGGGCGGTGCCGGCCGCCTGGCTGGAGAGTTCGACATCACGGGGCCACGTGACGAGCTGCACGGCCAGCCCGCCAAGCCGCCCTCCCGCCGCCTTGGCGTCGTCGGCATCGGTCGGAATCATCAGCATGCCGCCGGATTGGTTGGCCAATGCGGCGAGCGACTGCCAGTTGACGTTCGGGCCGATGCCCAGGCTCGAGACCGAGACGCGGTTCGTCCGCAGCAGGTCGGCCAAGCGGGAGAACTCCTCCGGTTCGATGCCGTTGAGGCCCGGTCCGTCGCCGATGTAGACGATCGACTTCGGCCCTGTGCCTTCGAATCGGGCGACGGCGTCCTCGAGGGCCGCGACGAGATCGGTGGAGCCGAGGGGCGTGCGAGCATCGAGCCCGCGGGCCGCGGCCGCCAACGCATCGTCCCCGGCCTTGTGGAAACCGGTCGTCAGCGGCGTGGTCGCCACATCGACGGCCGCCACGGCGAACTGATCGTCGGGCCGGGCCTTCTCGAGCAGCCCGGCGAGACCATCAAGGCTGCGCTGGCGGTGACGGCCGGTCTGGCTCGCCGAGGTGTCCACGAGGACGATGATCTGCGAGGGGCCGTTGGCGGCGGGAGTCGTGGCGCGGACGCCCAAGGCGGTCACCTGGGATTCTCCGGCCGCCGCAGGTGCAGCTTCGGCGAAACTGACGACGGCGGCCTGGTCAGCCGCGCGGGCCGGCGGGGTGAGCGCGGCGAGGCAGCCCCCAAGGCAGCCGCAGGCGATGGCCGACAGGCGCAAACAAGCGGAACGCATCGGGGGACACTCCGTGGAGGGCGGTGGACGCGGCTACGGGATCTCAGTCTGGAAACTTCCAGCATATTTGGCGGCCCCAAACCCGCCAACGTCGGTCTTGGCCAGCCCGCGGGCGTGGCAGGCCTCGGAGCCGCCCGCCGGCTGCCTTCCGGCCCGTGGAATCAGCATGGAGCGGTGCCCGGCATTCAGGAATAATCCCGTCTCGGTGCCGTTTTTTCGTTTCGGAGCCCATCCATGTCTGCGTCAAGCGACTCGGCCGCTGCCTCCTTCGGATGCGAGCTTGGGCCGTGGTTGGCGCTGGGCCGGGCGGTGCTGGCGGTCGCCTGCGGTCTGGCGACGGTCTCGGCCACCGCCCGGGGCGAGGCCCCTTCCGCCCCGCCGGCGGAGCGGTCGTTCACGCCCGAGGAACAGACCAACATCGCCGTCTACGAGGCGGGCAACCGGAGCGTGGTCACCATCCACACCAAGGCCACCGTGGCCGCCGACTTCTTCATGATCGAGGTGCCCTAGGAGGGGGCGGGATCGGGAATCGTGCTGGACGGTCAGGGCCACATCCTGACGAACTTCCACGTCGTCGAAGGGGCGCGGGAGATCCAGGTGATGCTCCACGACGGCTCATCCCATGCGGCTCGCGTCGTGGGCGTCGATCCGGCGACCGACGTGGCGGTGATTCGGGTCGACGCACCGCCGGAATCGCTCCAGCCGGCCACCTTCGGCACCTCGCACGACCTGCGGGTAGGGCAGCGGGTGTTCGCGATCGGCAATCCCTTCGGCCTCGAGCGGACGCTGACCACCGGCATTATTTCGAGCCTCAATCGCTCGCTGCCGACGAAGACGGGCCGGACGATCAAGTCGATCATCCAGACCGACGCCGCGATCAATCCGGGCAACTCGGGGGGGCCGCTGCTCGACAGCCGAGGTTGGCTCGTAGGGATGACCACCGCGATCGCCAGCCGCACCGGGCAGAGTTCGGGCGTGGGATTTGCGATTCCAGTGGGCACCCTGCGGCGGCTCGTGCCCCAACTCATTGCCCGCGGGCGGGTGATCCGTCCCGATGCCGGGATCGCCCGGGTCTTCCAGTCGGAGGCGGGGCTGATGGTGGCGGCGGTGGTACCCGACGGGCCGGCGGATCGGGCCGGAATCAAGGGGTTTCGCGTGGTACGGGAGCGGCGGCGGCAGGGGCCGTTCGTCACGGAGTTTGAGCGAGTGGACCGGACCGGGGCTGACCTGATCGTGGCGGTAGACGGCCAGAAGGTTCGCACGGCCGACGACTTTCTCTCGGCCGTCGAGTCACGGAATCCCGGCGACAGGGTGCTCGTCCGGGTCAGTCGCGAGGGGCACGAGCTCGACGTGCCGGTCGTGCTGGGGGCGGAAAACTAGGTTTTTGGCGGGAAGCCGGCAGTGGCGACGGCCGCCGAACCTTCGGCGAACCGGCTCCGTATACGAAACTCTGCCGGTCATGCCGCTTGACGGTTCCGGGCCGGCGAAAAACGTCTCGCACCGGAAAACAGGGGAGTTGACCCCGGAAAGACCGCTGCTAGACTTGGGGGCTCGGCACGTCGGATTTCGATTCGGTGAGCCGGGCAGATCTTTGGCAATTCGGCAGTTCGATCTCTTTTGGTTTCGGCCGGCACGCGATCGTGACCGGCGACCAGGGGGCGAATCCTCGTGACCGCGGCTTCGGCCGTTGGCCATGGGCTTCATTCCCCTGGGAACCATTCATTATTCAATAGCACAGATGAACCTCTTCGGGGTTCGGAAACAATGTCGCCGTCCGCCGGGAAACTGGCGGGCCAAGCGACGTGACGATCCAAACAAATTGAAGGGTTTGATTCTGGCTCAGAGTGAACGTTGGCGGCGTGGATTAGGCATGCGAGTCGAGCGAGAACCGTAGCAATACGGGGACAGCGGCGAAAGGGACAGTAATGTGTAGGTACCTACCCC
>JBJTPO010000264.1:0-8276 GCA_046075145.1 Planctomycetota bacterium | reverse complement strand
CGTTCACTTCGGCCATCCTGGCCTCCGTTCACTCGATGCCAGCTGCGCTCCGGCATCCTGCCTCCGCTAGCTGCCAACGCCGCTCGATTGGCACGGGCCACCCTTCGCGGTCCATTGCCGGAAGTAGCCGCGGACCTTTGGTCCGCGGAATCCGCTTGCCCACCAAGTGCGTATTCGGCGATCAAGACGCCCGTCGCTACGGCAAGGATTCGTCTAAACCAACCTCGAGCGCCACCACGCTGACGAGCACGGCCGCCCGGAGGTGCGGCCGCCGGGCGGAGGCCCGGCAAGGCGGCAAGGGCCAGGGATGGCCTTGCCGCCGTGAAGTCAGTTGTTGCTGAAGTCGAGTTGCTTGCCCGACTTCAAACCGAGCGGGTTCTTCACGAACCGCTGGCGGCAGGCGTCACAGAGGTCGAACCGCATCGAGCGGCCGCTGGCGTCGGCCGCGACCCGCGGATCGTCGCAGTCGTCGAGTTGCTCGAGCAGATCCTGCATCTCCTCGAGATGATCGGCTTCCGCGCCGAAGTCCTCCAGGTCTGAGCAGTCACAGGGGTCGTCCTCGACGGCGGGAAAGACCTCGATCTTGACGACGTGGCGGACGTCCGCGTGGGGGTGAATGGGCCGCTTGCAGACATCACACGAATAGTGAAGCATCGGGGTCTCCCGGCCGGTTGGCATCGATCTCCGACGGAGGCGTCTGCCCGTCGCGTGGTTTCATGTCCTGAGTGTGACGCCCCGGCCCGGCCAAGGCAAGCCTCTGGATTCAGGCCGACGAAGGCCGCGCTGCAGGAGCGCCGACGTCCGTGGCTCAAGGCCTGCTTGGCGGGCGGGAACGGCCCCGGGTAAACTCTGTGATCCGCGAGGACTGAGGGCTTTCGCCCCGCACTCCAGGAGGTTCGCAAGCATGACCTCGATCGCCGCTCCCGCGCCGTCGCTCGGCCTGAGCGTGCTGGTGCTGAACCGTTCCTTCGTCGCCGTGCATGTCACCAACGTGCGGCGGGCGCTGACGCTGCTGTTTCGCGAGCTGGCCGAGGTCGTCCATGTCGAGGAGGGCCACTACGGCGCCTACTCGTTCGATTCCTGGCGGGAACTGTCCGCGCTTCAGGCCACCTTCGACGATCCGGATCACGACTGGATCCGCGGTGTCGGGTTCCGGCTGCGGGCGCCGCGGGTGATCCGCCTGACGGAGTGCGACCGCGGTCCACGGCAGGGCCTGCGTTTCAACCGCCGCAACGTGTTCGCCCGAGACGGCAACCGCTGCCAGTATTGCGGAGAGCACTTCCCGCTGAGCGAGCTCTCGCTCGATCACGTCGTGCCCCGCAGCCAGGGCGGCCTGACGAGCTGGACCAACATCGTCTGCGCCTGTGTCGCCTGCAACGTCCGCAAGGGCGGCCGCACGCCGGACGAGGCCCGAATGGCCCTGATCCGGGATCCCGTGAAACCGAAGCGGAGCCCACTCTTGGCGATCAAGCTCGGCAATCCGAAGTATTCCAGCTGGAAGAACTTCGTCGATCGTGCCTACTGGACGGTCGATCTCCGCTGACTGACTGGAGTCGACGCTGGCCGGGGCTCGCGTGGGCGGGGCTTACTCGCCTCCGCAGAGCGGATCCTTCTTCTCGGTGATCACCGGAAGCTGCGGCGACATCTCGGCGTTGAGTGCGGTGAAATCCTTCCACTCGGCCGGTAGGTTGTCCTCGTGAAAGATCGCCTCCACGGGGCACTCGGGGACACACGCCTCGCAGTCGATGCACTCGTCGGGATGGATGTAGACCATCTTGTCGCCTTCGTAGAAGCACTCCACGGGGCAGACCACCACGCAGTCGGTGTACTTGCAGGCGAAACAAGGCTCGGCAACGACGTGCGTCATGACCACGAACTCCTGGAGGCGTTGGGGAGAGTGCGTTCTTTCCGGCAGGCGGTGTTTGGGCGGCGACGCGAATCGCTTGGTGCGACAGCCCTGTCCGCTGCGCGGCATCGTAGGCAGGTCGCGAAACCCTGTCAACGATTCTGGGATCGGCAGAAAGGGGCCATTTTCTGAAGCCGTTCAGCTGGCGTTGGTTCGCAGGTCGGGCAGGCCGTATCATCCAGAAAACCGGTCCCTTTCCCGGCCGACGAGCGACCTTCCTTCGGGGCAACGCCAGCCGTGCCGCAGCGCCAGCCATCCGCCGGCCACGGGCCCACCGACCCCGCTGACCGGAGGCTGGTCGAGGCCTGCCTGGCCGGCACGCCGGGCGCCTGGGAGGAGTTCCTCGACCGGTTCGGGCCGCTGCTGGCGCACGTGGCCGGGCGGACTGCCTCCCGGCGGCGCACCCCCCTGTCTGCTGCCGACCGCGACGACGCCGTCGCGGAGATCGTGGCCGAGTGCCTGCGCGACGACGCCGGCGTGCTCCGCAAGTTCGCCGGACGCTCGAGCCTGGCGACCTACCTGAGCGTGATCGCCCGCCGCGTGACGGTACGGCGGATCGTCCGCGAACTCGAGGGCTTCCGCCTCGCCCCCGGCGAGGAGCCGATCGAGCCTTCGGCCCCGGCCGCCGACCTGCCCGAGCGGATCGAGGACCGCGAGCAGGTCGAGACCCTGCTCGACCGTCTCGATGACGAGGAGGCCCGGCTCGTCCGGCTGCATCACCTCGAGGGCCGCAGCTACGGCGAGATCAGTCGTCACACGGGGCTGCCGCTCGGCTCGATCGGCCCCGCGCTCTCCCGGGCCCGCGCGAAACTGCGCAGCATGATGGAGGACGACGCGGCTCCCGACTATCGCGGCGGGCCGATCACGACAGACGGGTCGGCCAGGTCGACCGGCTCGTAGCCGGGGTAGGCAGGCATCTGCCACAGCTGGGCCGGGTCGGGGCTCGGCCCGTTGACGGTGATCGCCGTAAGCTCGAGCTTGAAGTCGACGCCGGACGCCGGCCACGACACCTCGACCAGATGCGGCAGCGCCGCCCCCGACGCCGCATCGACCCGATACCGCGTGGTGCGCACGCTCGCCAGCCGCTCGCCGGCCGGCGTGAACAGGTGCTGCTCCGCGACCAGTCCGGTGGTGCCGTCGAGAATCGTCGACTTCATCACCGGCTCGCCGCCGGAGTCGATCCGGCTGCGGATCTCGAGCCGGCCGTCGGGCAGCGGGAACGGTCCTTCGTGGGAGTCGTTGGGGCGGAAGTTCACGAGTCCGAGCAGCTCGGGCATCCAGTCGGCCCGGATCGGCAAGAGCCGGCGGGCCTGCGACTGAGCGTATTGGTCGTGGCGACAGAAGGCGGTGATCGGCGGCTGGTGCTGCCGCAGCCAGATCCAGAACAGGTCATCGTTGCTGCCGATGTCGAGTTCCGGGCCGGTGATCGAGGTCTGGGCCTGGAGCCGGAAGCGGCGGGGCGGCTCGCAGGCCAGGCGGGCCGAGAGCCGGGGCACTCCCGGCACCACGAGCACCGCCTGCGTGGCCGTGGCGCTCCGCACGCGGGATGTGTTGTCATGGACCGCGGCCACGATCTGCTCGAGCGAGGCCTGGGGCGGAAGCGCACGGGGCAGCGGCATCATCCCCACCTGGTAACCCCGCAGCACCTGCGGGCAGGAGGCGCCGCTGGAAGCGACCGCCCCCACGAGCAGCAGGAGCACGAGCCAGCCCGAGCTGGCGGCCTCGTGGTGCGTTTGGCCGATCTCGCTCATGCCGCCTCCCCCGACCAGAGCAGGGCCATCAGCCGGGCGGCCACCTCGGGGGCGGCGGCCTCCTCCGCCCGCACGGGCCGCAGACGGTAGTCCCGCTCGCGGCGGCGGCAGGAAAAGACGATCGCCCCGTCGGCCGCGTCCTGATCCGCGGCCTCCCCTTCGATCCGCAGGGCCCGGCGGCGGACGAGTTGCAGGGCGAGCAGGTAGCGGAGCGGATCGTCGACGGGGTTGTCTGCGAGCGCCTCGAGCGCGTCGAGCAGCACCTCGACCGGCGCGAGCACAGGCCCGGCGTCGGCGGCATCCGCCTGCCGCGCCCGCCACCAGGCGACCGCGTTCGGCGGCGGACCGTCCCAGGCTTCCGCCGCGACATCGAACCGCTCGAGGCCGCTCTCGCCCCGAACGAGCGCCGAGAAAAACTCCTCGCCCACGGCGAAGCCGCGGCCGGTCCGATGGCACACGGGTTGCGGGCGATGGAGTTTGTAGTCCATGGCGAGGCTGCGACGGGAGGCGGCGATGGAAGGCTGCGAATCGGGGCGCGCAGCCACAAGCCGGGGCCGGATGCCGGCCGAGACATATAGGGACGGCCGCGGGCCGCCACAACCCGCGTCGGGTCCCTGGCGCTGGGGCCGGCGGGGTCTCAGGCAGGCTCGGCAGGCTGGGCAGCCCGGGCGAGGACGATCTCCGCGACGTCCTCGATCCCGCCACCGTCGTGCAGCCCCACGACCTGGTCGGCCGCGGCCTGCAGTTCCGGCCGGCCGTTGCCCATCGCCAGGCCGAGCCCCGCGGCCCGCACCATCGGCAGGTCGTTGACGTCGTCGCCGACGGCGCAGACTTCCTCGGCGCGGATGCCCCAGGCCGCCGCCAGCGCCGCCACGCCCGTCCACTTCGTGACGCCGGCCGGCGCGATCTCGCACAGCCACTCGCGATACCGCGGGCTGCGAATCGTGTGCACCGAAAGCGTCTCTGGAAAGCGGGCCTGCAGTTCGGCCTCCAACGCCTGCATCGGCTCCTGTGGGCCCATCGCGAAGCCCGCGAACGCGTCGGCCGGCGGCGCCCGATCGAGATCCGGCGTCACACGGGCCACGTCACGGTTGCGGGCGAGATATTCACCGAAGCCCCCGCCCCCGACCTGGGCCAGGGCGAGGCTGCGGCAGTGGAAGTCGAACCCGGCGGCGAAACTGTCGGTGTAGACCACCGGCTCGTGGCCCCGGGCTGCGATCAGGGCCACGACCTCGGGCAGCACGCCGGCCGCGAACGCGGCCCGGTGGAGCGTGGCGTGGTCGCCGGGCCGCTTGACGAGCGCCCCCGATGCGGTCACCAACGGCTCGACGAGCCCGAGCCGCTCGGCCACCGGCAACGAATCGCGGTAGCGACGGCCCGTGGCCAGCATCACCCGCACCCCCGCGGCCCGCACGCGGGCGATCGCGCGGCAGGTGGCGTCGGTCACCTCGTGGCGGCTGTTGGTGACGGTGCCGTCCACGTCGAGCGCGAGCAGCCTGATCCGGGGAGCGGGAGATGCGATCGCCATGCCGCGTATGGTACACCTGCAGGCATGAGTGAGGCCGAACCCGGCGGCGACGACATCCCCTACACGGCCGTGGCCCGCGTCGGTGAGATCCCGGCCGGCGAGGGCCGCACCTACGAGGTGGCCGGCCGGCTCGTGGCCGTGTTCTTCGACGGCGCCGGCTATCACGCGATGGACGATCTCTGCCCGCACATGGGCGCCTCGCTCGGCTCGGGCCCCTTCGTGGACGGCGTGGTGACCTGCCCCTGGCACGCCTGGCGGTTTCGCGCCTGCGACGGCGCCTGGTGCGACAACGAAAAGCTCAAGGTCGCCGTGTTCCCGGTGCGGGTCGTCGGCGACTCGATCGAGGTCGCGGTGGGATAGACTCGGGGGCGTTGGCTCGACCGCATTCGCCATGGGTCGCGCAGGCTCAGGGTTGCCCGTGCCATCTCGCCGGACGCTCCCTTCGCGACCAATCCGCCTGCGGCGCATCGGTGCCCGCCTGCCCTCCGGTCGCTCCATGCTGGCTCGCTTCGGCATCCTGCCTGCGCTTCGCCATCAAGGCCGTCTCGATTGGCACGGGCAACCCTGAGCCACGCAGGAGGGAGCGTCACCTCAGCGTGAGCGAGCCGCCCGGGGTCAGGACGTGGGGCTCGGCGAGGTTGGCGCGGCGGACGCTCGCGGCCCACGCGGCGGCGTCCTGGGCGATCGGCGGCCAGGTGTCGTAGTGGCAGGGCAGCACGGCCTTGGGCTTCAAGAGCTCGATCGCCTCCAGCGAGTTGGCCGGCCCCATCGTGAACACGTCACCGATCGGGAGGATCGCCAGGTCGAGGCCGCGGCCGCCGCGCGGGCGGCCGATCCGGGCCATGTCGGAGAACACGCCCGTGTCACCGGCCACGTAGATCCGCCGGCCCGCCACGTCGAGCAGCCAGCCGGCCGGGTTGCCGCCGTAGCTGCCGTCCGGCAGGCTCGACGAGTGGAAGGCCAGTTCCATCGTCGCGGTGCCGCCGGGCACGGCGACCGTGCCGCCATGGTTCATCGGCTGGAGATTCGCGACCCCCTGCGTGCCCAGCCAGGTGGCGATCTCGAACGCGCAGCAGACCTTCGCCCCGGTCCGCGTGGCGATGGCCACGGCGTCGGCCACGTGGTCAAAGTGGCCGTGGGTGATCAGGATCAGGTCGCAGGCGACGTCGGCCGACTTCAGGCTGGCGGTCGGGCACTCGTCGAAGAAGGGGTCGACGAGGATCGTGCCCGCGCCGGTGTCGATCAAGAACGTGGCGTGGCCGGTCCAGGTGAGCGTGACGGGCATCGGCAAACCTCCGCGCGGAAATCGTGGGCGTTGCAGGCGGCGGAACTATACCGCCTCGAGGAGCTGCCGCTCCACCGCGGCCGAGAGCATCAGGAGTTGGAGCAGTTGCCCGAGCGCATGCTCGTCGACCCGCGGCAGCCCGATCAGGGCGGGTTCGCCCGGCGGCGGCCCGACGATCCGATCCCGCCGTGGCTCACCCGAACCGAGTCTGGTCACCAGCGCGGCCACGCCCGGCGCGGCCGGCCGCACGGCCGCGTGCCACTCGCCAAGCGTTGACACCCAGGCATCGTCCCCGACGAAACATCGCCCTGCCCGTCCCCGGCGGGCCCCCTCGCAGGCGATCGCCGCGTCGATGATCGCGGGATTCTCGGCGAGCGGCGCCTCGGCGAACCGGCGGAGCATCGCCGCGGCCCCCTTGAGCAGCTGCACGACGTCGATGCCGGCGACCGCCGCTGGCAAAAGCCCGCCCGCGGTGAACACGGCGGCGGCCGAATCGAGTCCCGCTTCCGCGATGAAGCGCAACGGAGAGCCGAGTCGCCCGGTGGCCGCCGAGCCGGCGCCCGGCCCCGCGGCGATCGGGATCACGCGTTCCGCGAGCCGCGGTGGGTCAACGCCGAGCGCTCCGGCGAGCCGCTGGAGCAGGATCCCTTCGATCTCCTGCTGTCGCGGATCCGCAGCCCCGGGATCGACGGTCAGAAGCGCCCAGCGATCAAGCAGGTCGTCGGCCCGCGGGCCGCCCGGAGGCGCGACGACATCGACGAGCCCCTGGAGCGTGTCGTTGCCCGATCGCCCGTCGAGCCAGGAAAGCCGCGGCCGCCCCCCCCGCTCGCCGCGAGGCAGCTGGTCGTGGAACGGATGGCAGCACGACGCCGCGAGAAGCCGCGTGGCCGGACCGATCGAGCCGCCCGCCACGATCACCAGCCGATCGACGGCCTCACGGATCCGTCGGGCCGCCGAGAGGATGGCGAACAGCCGGCTCTCGGGGCGGCGGGTGTCGTATTCCTCCAGCGTGCGCGGGGCGAGGCCGAGTTCGCCGGGGGCAGCAACGAGCCGATCGCGGATCGCCGCCAGCCGGTCGGCGAGCGGACCGGGGCTCCAGCCGCCGCCGTCGTAGGCAAGCGGATCCTCGGGCGGGCGGGGACGCAGAACGCTCATGGGGCCACGGGCCGAAGACGCAGGGAGAGGGGAAGCGAGGGAACAGGCCACGGCCAACCGCAGCCGACGCTACGATACCCACTCGGCATCGGCATCCCTGCCGGCCGCCACGCACCGTCTTGTATCCCGCCGCCCCGAGGAGCACCGCCGCCGTGATCGAACACGACCTGGTCCGCGAACTGGCCGAGAAGAACGCCTCCAAGATCGTGATGCTCGTCGCCGACGGCCTGGGCGGCCTGCCACTGGAGCCGGGGGGCAAGACCGAACTCGAGACGGCCGCCACGCCCAACCTCGAACGGCTGGCGGCCCGGGGCACGAGCGGCTCGAGCGTGCCGGTGCTGCCGGGGATCACGCCCGGATCGGGGCCCGGCCACCTCGGTCTCTTCGGCTACGACCCGCTGGAGTTCAAGATCGGTCGCGGGGCGCTCGAGGCCACCGGCATCGGCTTCGAACTCGGCCCGGACGACGTCGACGCCCGCGGCAACTTCTGCACGCTCGACGCGGCCGGCCGGATCACCGACCGCCGCGCCGGTCGGATCGCCTCGGAGGAGAGCTTCAAGGTCGTGGAGAAGCTCCAGGCGGTGAAGGTGCCGGGGGTCGAGGTGTTCGTGCGGCCGGTGAAGGAGCACCGCTTCTTGGTCGTGTTCCGCG
>JBJTPO010000263.1:0-2554 GCA_046075145.1 Planctomycetota bacterium | reverse complement strand
GGGAATCCTCGTCCACGTGGTTGAGCCCGACCCGATGGACGGCACCGACCCGCTGGCCAACTACCGGACGATCCGCTCGGAACTGGTGCAATACGATCCCACGCTGGCCGAGCGGCCGGAAATCCTCGTCGTGAGCAAGTGCGAACTGCCGGGGGCGGAGGAGGTGCGGCGGGCGCTGGCCGAGGAGACCGGCGGCGACGTGCTGGCGATCAGTGCCGCGACGGGCGATGGGCTCGACCGGCTCGTGGCGGCGATCGCGGCCGCCCTCGACCGCCGGGAGGCGCCCGCATGAGCGACCGGACATCCCTGCCAGCCGGCCCGGGCCGGGGCATCTGCTCGGGCGACACGGTGCTTCTGGCCGACGTCGGCAACTCCCGGATCAAACTCGCCCGACTCGACGACTTCGCCGCCGGCGCGGGGCTGCCCGCGGTCAGCCGGCGGCAGGACCTCGACAGCCGCGGCTTCCATCCTGACAACCTCGAGCGGTGGCTGCTGGCCGTCGCTCCCGGGCCGGCAGTGATCCTGGTGGCCAGCGTTTACGAGGCGGCCGCGACGCGGCTGGAGGCGACGGTGGCCGAGATCTCCGTCACCCAGCACCGGCCCGTTCGGCAGCGGCGGATCGGCCACGCGGACCTTCCGCTGGTGGTCGCCCTGGACGAGCCGCACAGGGTCGGGATCGACCGGCTGGCGGCGGCTACGGCCGCCGGGCTCGTGAAGCCGGGGGGGCGGCCGGCGGTGGTCGTGGATTGCGGCACGGCGGTGACCGTCGACATGGTCGCCGCCGATGGCCGGTTTCTGGGCGGCGCGATCCTGCCCGGCCCCGGGCTCATGGCCCGGTCGCTGGCCGAGGGCACGAGCAAACTGCCCGCCGTGGCGGGGCTCGTGGGGGGAGAGGTGCCTGCCATGCCGGGCAGGTCCACTGAGGCGGCCATTGCCGCCGGGATCGGCCACGGCATCCGCGGCGCGGTGTCGCGACTGGTCGCGGAAGCCCAGGCGGCCTCGGGTGGCCACGCGACCACGATCCTGACCGGCGGCTGGGCCGACGCGGTGCGAGACGTGCTGCCCGGTGCCGTCGTGATTTCGGACCTCGTGCTCGCGGGCATCGCCCTCGGGGCCGGCCGGGCCTGTGCCCGCTGAGCGGCCTTTTTCCCGCCGCTCCTCGCCGCTGCTAAACTTCCGGGGTTCCCATCCCCGCCGGATTCCGTCGCTCCTTCAGGAACGCCCCAGCGCCGTGTCGAAGGCCCGCCCGCAATCGTCCGCCAGCCCCTCGGCCGGGCCAGATCGCGCCCTTGAACTGGCGCGGCTCACCGCCAGGATCGCGACGGAGACCCGGGGCAGCGAGATCCTGATCCTCGACCTCCGGGGGCTCACTCCCGTCGTGGACTACTTCTTGATCGCCACCGGCTCCAGCCGTCGGCAGATGCACGCCATGGCCGACGAGATCGAGAAGGTGGTCAAGCATGACCTCCACGACCGCAAACGCGGGGCGGAGGGCTACGAGGAGGGCCGCTGGATCGTGCTCGACTACGGCGACGTGATGGTGCATCTCTTCGACCCCGAAGCCCGCGGCTACTGGGATCTCGAGGGCCTGTGGAGCGATGCGCCGCGGGTGAGCGTGCCGGCAGGAGACGTGGGGACGGCGGCCCGATGACGCCTGACCCTGACCCATCCGCGGGCGGACCACCGCCCGCCGCCTTGCCCGGCCGCGTGAACTTCCGGGCGGCCCTCCGCGAGCAGTTTCGCGCGGCCCTGGCCGGCCTCGCGGCCGACGGCGTCGTGGCCATCCCCGGCCAGGACGTGCCCGCGCTCCTGGAGCAGGTCCGCGAGGCGGCCGACGCCAAGTTCGGTGATTACTCCGGCACGATGGCGATGGCGCTGGCCAAGCGGGCCGGCCGCAAACCCCGTGACGTGGCGGTCGAGATCATCCGCCGGCTCGAGTCGCAGCCGGGCTACGCCGCGCTCTTCGAGCCGCCGGGCGACCCGGTGGGGCCGGGCTTCATCAACGTGCGGATCTGGGGCGAGGCGCTGGCTGCGGCGGTGGGGGCGGCCGTGGCCGACGAGCGGCTCGGGGTGGCACCGGTCGCGACGCCGCTCACGATCGTGGTCGATTTCTCGAGCCCCAACGTCGCCAAGCCGATGCACGTGGGGCACATCCGCTCGACGGTGATCGGCGACGCACTCGCGCGGATCCTCCGCTTCCGCGGCCATCGCGTGATCACCGACAACCACCTCGGCGACTGGGGCACCCAGTTCGGCATGATCCTCTGGGGATGGAAGCACTGCCGCGACGACGCGGCCTTCGCCGCCGACCCCACGGCCGAGCTGGGAAGGTTGTACCGTCTCGTCCGCAAGGTGGCCGACGCGAAGCCCGAGGAACTGGCCGCCGATCCCGAGGCGGCGGCGCTGGCGGCGCGGTTTCCGGACGCCGGCCGCGAGGTGCTCGCCGAGACCGCGAAGCTCCACGAAGGGGACCCCGAGAACCGGGCCCTCTGGGAGGCGTTCATGCCCGTCTGCCGCGGCGAGATCGACCGGATCTACGCCCGGCTGCACGTGC
>JBJTPO010000262.1:0-13455 GCA_046075145.1 Planctomycetota bacterium | reverse complement strand
GGTTGGGCGTCCTGCTGCGGCGGGAGGCGGCCCGGGAGCGGCCCGTGTTTTCGGAGACGCTGCATGCGCGGATCCTGCGGCGGCTGCCCGTGAAGCCGGCCGCGCCGGCGGTGGTGCACCGCGTCGAGTGGCAGTCTGCCGCATGGTGGCCGTGGAGTCTGGCAGCGGCCGGGGCCGCGTTGGTCGCGGTGGCGATCGTTACGGCCAGTCCAGATCCCGTCGAGGGGCCGCCGTGGCCGGTGACCGTCGTTACGGCGGAGCAGGCCGGAGGGGGCGCGGGCGCCGCTGGGGCCGTTTCCGGGGACGCCGTGGAGGTCGGGATCGACCGCTTTCCGATGTTTGACGAACTCGATGCGGGCGTGCGCGAGGGCGTCTCCACGCTGGCCGCCACGCTTCTGGACGTGCCGGAGTGGCGGATGCTCGCCGAGTTCGACGCCGCCGGGTTCCTCGAGGCAGACTCGGCCCCCTGACCGTCCCGGGGCGGCCGGCATCGGCCGGAGCGATACACTGACGGCGGAGCGTCTCGTCCTCAGGAAAAAGGCGTCTGATGGCCTGGCAGGGTCCGAGTGCGTGGCTGGTGGCGGTGGCGGCGTTGGCCGTGGGCAGCCTCGTCGGGGCCGGTGGCGCCGCGCTGCGTGCCACGCTCACGCCCTGGCGGATCGGCGACCTGGCGCCGGTGGTGGGCGAGGTGCCTGCTGGCGCTCCGCGGGCGGAGGTGCCGGAGACGCGGCATGAGTTCGGCAGGATCGGTACCGGGGCCGAGGGCAGCCATCGGTTCGCGATCCGGAACACAGGCGGCGGACCACTGACGCTCTCTCGTGGTCACTCCAGCTGCACGTGCACCGTCAGCGACTTCGACCGGACCGAGGAGGATGCCGCCGAGGCCACGAAGGTGGTGCCGGCGGGCGAGGCGACGGTCGTGACGGTGACCTGGAAGGGCAAGCCGCCGGGCGGGCCGTTTCGGCAGCAGGTGACCGTGCTGACCGACGACCCGCGGCGGCCCGAGATCGCGCTGGTGGTCGAGGGCACCGTGGTGCCCACCTGGCGGGCGGTGCCGGAGTCGATCGTGCTGGCCAACCTCTCCGCGTCGGGGGGCCAGCAGGCGGCAACCACGGTGTACACCTTCGGCCCGGAGCCGCCCGCGGTGAAAGAGGTCACCATCGACCACCCCCAGGCTGCCGAGTTTTTCTCCCTTGCCACGGCGGCCCTGTCGGCCGAGGAGATCGCGGCGGAGCCGGGGGCCAGCGGCGGCTTCCGGATCGAGGTTGCGATCCGGCCGGGGTTGCCGCTGGGACGGCTTCGCCAGACCATTTCGGCCACGTTCACGATGCCCGAGGAGATCACGGCCACGGTGCCGCTCGAGGGGAACGTGGGCGGTGATCTTGTGCTGGCCGGCCCCGGATGGGATTCCTCCCGGCAGGCGCTCGTGCTGGGGACGGTTTCCGGCAAGGCGGGCCTGCGGACGCGGATATTCCTCACGGCCAAGGGGCCGCACCGCGACCGGATTCAACCCACCGTGGAGGAGACCGTGCCCGCAGCCCTTCAAGTTACGGTTGGCCCCGGCAGTCCCGTGGGGACCGGCGGGGCCGTGCGGATTCCGCTCGAGATCGTGATCCCGTCGGGCTCGCGCGGGGCCAACCACATGTGCTCGGAGCAGGGGCCGGCGGGGCGGATCGTGCTGGCCACCGGCCATCCCGATTCCCCCACGCTCTCGATTCCCGTCTGCGTCGCCATCGGCCCGTAATCCCGCCCGGAGCCCGAACCCCCGATGATCGCCCGCTCGTTCGCCCTGCCTGCCGCGGTCGTCGGTGGCTGTCTCATCGCCTGCGTCGCCGCCGCCACGATGCCCGACCGCGGGACCGGCGTGACCGACGGCGTGGTCGACACCTTCCGCGAGCGGAACGGCGCGGTGTTCGGCGACTGGCCGAAGCCGAAGGCGGTGCTCGTCTTCACCGGTGAACTCGACGGCTACATCGAGCCCTGCGGCTGCACCGGCAAGGAAAATCAAAAAGGGGGCCTGAGTCGCCGGCAGAACTTCCTCCGCGCATTCAAGGCCGCCGGCTGGGAGGTCGTGTCGGTCGATCTCGGGGGCCAGGTGAAGCGGTTCGGCAAGCAGACGGAGGCGAAGTTTCAGTCGATCGTCGACGGGCTGCGCGGGATGAAGTATGCGGCCGTGGGCTTCGGCCCGGGCGATCTGCGGCTGCCGGCCGAGGAACTGGTGGCGGCGGTCGCGCCGGTGGGCGACGAGCCCACGCCCTACGTGAGCGCCAACGTCGGCCTGCTCGGACTCGACGCCAACATCACGCCGCGGTTTCGGGTGGTCGAGGCCGGCGGCCTGAAGATCGGGCTGACCACCGTGCTCGGCGACGCCGAGGCCGCCCAGATCCGCAACGACGACATCGAGGTGGTGCCGGCGGCCAAGGCGCTGGCCCCGGTGGCTGCGGAGTTGGCCAAGGCGGGCTGCGACCATCAGGTGCTGCTCTGCTTCGCCAAGCCGGAGGAGACGAAGGCCCTCGCGGCGGCCTTCCCGCAGTTCGACCTCGTGGCCACGGCCGGCGGCGCCGACGAGCCGCCGCGGGAGCTGCCGGCGCTGCCCGGCGGCGCCCGGCTGGTGGAGCTCGGCCACAAGGGGATGTTTGCCGTGGCCGTGGGCTTCTTCGACGACGCCGCCATACCCTTCCGGTCGCAGCGGGTGCCGCTCGACGCCCGCTGGGGCGAGGCCTCGGAGATGATCGATCTCCTGGCCACCTACCAGCAGAAGCTCGAGACCCTCGGGCTCGACGGGCTTGGCCTCGCGCCGATCCGCCATCCCTCGGGCCGGCGGTTCGCCGGCAGCGCGGCCTGCGAGGAGTGTCATCAGGAAGCCTACGACGTCTGGAAGGACTCGCCCCACGCCACGGCGCTCACCACGCTCGAGGAGGCGAGGCCCCGCCGCGACGGTGACCCCGAGTGCCTCTCCTGCCACGTGGTGGGTTGGGCACCGCAGCGATTCGAGCCCTTCGAGGGTGGCTTCGCCGGGATGGCCAAGACGCCACACCTCGCCCACCAGGGCTGCGAGAACTGCCACGGCCCGGCTGCGGCCCACACGGCCGTCGAGCGGGGCGACGTGCGGGCGACCGAGGCCGAGCGGGACCGGCTGCGGGCCGAGCTCGTGCTCTCGCTCGACACGCCGGAGGGCAAGGAGAAGGCGATCAACAACTGCCTGGAGTGCCATGACCTCGACAACAGCCCGCAGTTCGACTTCGACGAGTACTGGCCCGCAGTGGCGCACTGACGTCACGGCGGATCATCCATCCCTGGCCTGATCAGCCTGGGCGGCCCCGGCCGCCAGCCGCACCTCCGGGCAGCCGTGTGCGTTTGTGGCGCACCGAGTTGCTGCAGACGAATTCCTTCCGAATCTGCTTGGCACCTCGTCAACCGTTGGGCTGCGAGGGGCTGCCGGTTTCCTGGAGCGGGCGTTGATGGCAAGCGCAGGCAGAATGCCGAAGCGCAGCCAGCATCGAGTGACCGGAGGCCTGGAGGGCCTGAGTGAACGTCCGGACGACAGGGACCGGCAACCCCGAGCCTCCGTGAGAGCGGGTGGCCCCAAGCCTGCGGAACCTATGACGTCCCGCGAGATGGCATGGGCTACCCCGAGCCTGTGGTCAGGCCAACTCGGCCAGGGCGGCGTCGGGGATACTGAAGTTGGCGGCCACGCTCTGCACGTCGTCGTGATCGTCGAGCCGTTCCATCAGGTTCAAGACCTTGCGGGCCGTTTCGACGTCGTCCACCTCGACCGAGTTGGTCGGGATTCGGGCGATCTCGTTCGACGCCGGCTCGAGCCCCCCGGCCTTGAGCGCGTCGAGCACGCCGGTCATCGCCGCCGGGTCGCAGACGATCTCCCACTGGTCGTCGGAGCGCTTCACGTCATCGGCCCCGGCTTCGAGGGCGACTTCCATGATCCGATCCTCGGTGCAGCCCGCCGCCGGCAACCGGATCACGCCCTTCCGCTCGAAGAGGTAGGCGACGCAGCCGCTGCCCCCGAGCTTGCCCCCGCACATCTCGAAGATCTTGCGGATCTCCGGGGCGGTGCGGTTCTTGTTGTCGGTCAGGATCTCACAAAGCACGGCCACGCCGCCGGCCGCGTAGCCCTCGTAGAGCGACTCCTCGAGGTCGCCCCCCTTGAGCTCGCCGGTGCCGGTCTTGATCGCCCGCTGGATGTTGTCCTTGGGCATGCTCACGGCCTTGGCTGCGTCGATCGCGTAGCGGAGCCTGAGGTTCGCGTCCGGGTCGCCACCGCCGTGCTTGGCCGCCACGATGATCGCCTTGGCGAGCTTGCTCCAGAGCTTGCCCCGCTTGGCGTCGACGACCGCCTTCTTGCGGGCGATGTTCGCCCAGTGGGAATGTCCGGCCATGGCTCCCTCCTCCCGGTCAGCGCGGCTTCCGCTTGGTCAGTTGCGACGAGTGCTTGGACGCCGGTTTGGCCTTGGCGGACGGGGCGGGCTTCGTCGGCTTGGCCGGCGCCACGGGCGCCGGCGGTGGCTCCGGCGGCGCCGGCGGCTTGATCGACAGCGGTTTCACGACGAACGGCTTCGGCCCGCTCTTTCCTTTGCCGTCGCCAGGCTTCTTGGGGCCGGAGCCCGGCGGTGGCAGCGGCGTCTTGCCGGCCGGTCGGGCGGCCGCCTGCGGTCCGGCGGGCCGCAACTCGTCGGCCGCGGCCCGGGCGGCGTCGGCTGCCTTGATCGCGGCCTTGTCGGTCACCACCGGGGGCACGGGTTCCGGCACCTGGTCGCCCCGCTTCGGGAACCGGTCCTTGGCCGCCGGATTCACGGCCTGCGTGATCTTGCGGACCGTGGTGCCGTGGAGATTGGTGAGCACGTCGAGGCCGAACTGGTGCAGCAGCGCGGTGAACTCGGGGCCGGCCTTCTTGGGGATGATCCGCTCGAGCCCCGACACCTTGCCCGAGTCATACTCCTGCTGCGTGATCAGTCCGCAGAGCCAAAGGGCCGCCAGCGCGCCACGGTCAAGCGGGATCAGGTGGCCGCCAAGGGCGGTGGAGGCCACGTAGTGCACGGCGAACGGCGGCACGCCGTGGAGGCCATCCAGGACCTTCAGGCCGTGGGCCAGAGAGTGTTTGCGCGCGTGGTCGAGGGAGAAGGTGTAGGTCGACTCGAACACGCCCTGCAGCGCTCGTCGGAGCGAGAGCGCCGCCCGGGCCGGATCAGGGAGATCGTGAAGCGTCTCGGCGAGTTCCGCCACGGTCGTCACCCGCACCTCGTTGGGGTCGGCATACGCCTGCTTCAGCCGGGCGAAGGCCCGCTCGGCCACGTCGGCCGACGTGTTTTCGAGGCAGCATGCGAACAAGACCTGGTCGAGCAGGTCCCGCGAGGTGTTGGCCACGAACGGTTTGTAGTGGCTCTTGAGCGCCTTGTGCAGTTTGGGCAGCAGTTGGTTCCGCGGCGGCGTCTTCTCCGCGACGGGCTTGGGCTCGGGGGGCCGCGCCACCGGCTTGTCGGCCTTGCCCGCCGGCTTGGCGGGCCCTGCCTTGCCCGCGGGCTTCAAGCCCTTCGCGGGGGCGGCCTTCACGGCCTTGGCGGCCGCTGCGGGGCGTGACTTGGCGGGTGCGGGGCGCTTGCGTGCGGTCATGCGTCGTCCTGGGGAGGTTCGTCGTGGTTGATCGAAGGGGCGGCGGCCGTCTCGGCGGGGAGCACCTCGCCGAGCACGCGGGCGATCTCGAGCGAGTGCTTCACGCCGGCGTCGACCTCGAATCGCAGCCGGGGTGTGTAGCGGGTTTCGATTCGATCGGCGATCCGCGACTGCAGAAACCCGGCCGCGTTGGCCAGGCCGCGGAGGGCGAGTTGCTCACGGGTGGCGTTGCCCATCACGGAGACGAACACCGTCGCCGATCGCATGTCGGGGGCCATCTCCACGCGGGTGACGGTGACGTCCTTGACCCGCGGGTCGCGCACCTCCGTGAGGATGGCCATGCTGACCACCCCCCGCACCGCCTCGGCCGCCTTGAGGAGTCGTCGTGCGCTCACGAGAGGGTCCGGGCGACTTCCTCGATTCGGTAGCACTCGAGGATGTCACCCTCCTTGATGTCGTTGAAGCCGACCAGCTTGATCCCGCACTCGAGGCCGTCCCGGACCTCGCGGGCGTCGTCCTTCTCACGCTTGAGCGAATCGATCGCGTAGTCACCCAGCACCTGGCTGTCGCGGATCACCCGCAGCCGGGCGTTGCGGGCGATCACCCCGGCGATCACGCGGCAGCCTGCGATCACGCCCAGCCGGCTGATGCTGAAGGTGCGCTGGACCAGGGCCCGGCCGAGTTCGGTCTCCCGCTTCTCCGGCGCCAGCATCCCCTCGAGCGCCTTCCGCAGGTCGTCGGTCACCTGGTAGATGATGTCGTAGCGGCGCACCTGCACGCCCCGCTCCTCGGCCGCCGAGCGGGCCCGTTCGTCGGGCACGACGTTGAAGGCGATGATCACCGCGTCGGACGCGTCGGCCAGGGCCACATCGGCCTCGGTCACGCCCCCCACCATCGCCTGGAGCACGCGGATCTTGACCTCCGGGTGCTCGAGCTTCTGCAGCTCCTTCAGAATCGCCTCGATCGAGCCGCGGACGTCGGCCCGCAGGATGAGGTTGAGGGTGGGCGCCTTCTCGCCGCCCAGCCGGGAGGCCAGTGTCTCGAGCGTGACGTGCACCGGGGCGCTGGCCAGCGTGCTGTGACGCCGGATGTCGCTCCGCTTCACGGCCACCTCGCGGGCCAGGGCGATCGAGTCGACCACCTGGAACCGTTCGCCGGCCCCGGGGGCCACGTCAAGGCCGGTCACGAACACCGGCGTCGCCGGGCCGGCTGCGGCGATCTTGCGGCGGTTGAGCGTGCCGGCCATCGCCTTCACGTTGCCACTCGCCTCCCCGCACACGATCGCGTCGCCGACCTTGAGCGTGCCCTTCTGTACCATCAGGCAGGCCACGACGCCGCGGCCCTCGTGGATCGAGGCGTCGAGGCAGACACCCACGGCCGCACGGTCGGGGTTGGCCCGCAGGTCGTGGAGCTCGGCGATCGTGAGCAAGGTGTCGAGCAGGGCCTCGACGCCCACGCCCGTCACCGCGCTCGTCTTCACCACCTCCGTCTCGCCGCCCCACTCGCTCGGGAGGAGTTCGTTGGCCGCCAGCTGCTGGTAGATGCGGTCGACATCAGCGCCGGGCAGGTCGATCTTGTTGATGCAGACCACGATCGGCACGCCGGCCGCCTTGGCATTGCTGATGGCCTCCTCCGCCTGCGGCATCAACCCGTCGTCGGCCGCGATCACGATCACGGCGCAATCGGTCACGTTGGCCCCGCGAGCCCGCATCTGCGTGAAGGCCTCGTGGCCGGGCGTGTCGACGAAGGTGATCGGCGTGCCGTTGCGGTCCACCGTGTAGGCACGAATGTGCTGGGTGATGCCGCCGCTCTCGCGGGCGGCCACGTCGATGCCCAAGATCCTGTCGAGCAGCGAGGTCTTGCCATGGTCGACGTGGCCCAGGAACGTGACCACCGGGCCCCGGGGCTGGCGGAGCTCGGGATCCTCGTCGACCGCGTCGAAGCCGGCCAGCAACTCCTTCTCGAGATCCTCGGCGGTCTTGATGTCGAGTTGCACGCCCATCTCGGCCGCGAGCAGCTCGACCGTGTCGCGGTCGAGCATCGAGCTCATGCTCGGCATCGAGTCCGTTCCGAACGACAGCAGTTTCTTGAGCACCTCGCTCGCGGCCAGGCCGATCGCCTCGGAGAACGCCCGCACGGTGCAGGGAACCTGGATCGAGGCGTTGGTCTTGCGGGGCGCGGCCGTGGACAAGCCTGACCCCTTGCGGGGCCGGCTCCCCCGGCGCCGCCGCAGCGGACCGTCGTCGTCATCCATTCCGCCCTTCTCGGAGACCCGCTTGCGATGCAGTTGCCTGAGATCACGGCCGCCGAGCAGATCGTCGCCACCGGTGCCGGTCTTCGAGGGGGTGCGCCGCGGTCGCATGCCGGGCTGGAGCGGGGGCAGCGGGGCCGGAGCGGGGCTTCCGGCACCCCCGAGCAGGCCGCCCGTGCGGGCTCGTGCCACCTCGCCGGCCTGCCGCTGCTCGGCCTTCCGCATGTGGTCGGCGAGCGGCTTCGCGCCGCCGGCCTTGGCACTGCGGATCGCATCGAGGGGGAGCTTCACGTCGGGCTTCTGCGCGACCGGCTCCTGGGAACTGCGGGCCGGCGGGGGCGCCGCGCGACCGGCGGCGGGCAGCGGCGCGAGCTTGAACGCAGGGCGGGGCATCGGCTTGGCAGCGCCCGGCCGCGGGCCCGGCCGCGGCCGGGACTCGGCCTGCTTTTCTGCCACGGGGGCCGCGGGTGGAGCCGCCTCCGGCGGCTTGCCCCTGCCGGCGACGCCGGCCGGGGCGATGTAGTCTTCACGCTTGACGGGGCCGGGCGTGGCCGGACGGACCGGGGCGGCGGGACGGATGGGAGCGGCGGGCTTCTCGGCGGCCTTGGCCTTGCCGGACATGAACTCCCGCAGCTTCACCACTTCGTCATCGGTGAGGCTGGCGAGGGCGGAGCCCTTGTCCTGGATGCCGGCGCGGGTGCACAGCTCGACGAGCTCCTTGCTGTCGAGCTTGAGGTCCTTCGCCAGCGTGTAGATCCGAACTGCCACTCGTGCCTCTTTCTGCCGGCTGCCGCCGGCCGCTCCAACCCGTCGTTTCCGCCGCCTGTCCTACCAGCCCCTGCGTGCCATGTGTTCCGGCCATCACGGCGACTCACCGGCAGCCTCGGCAGCCCCCTCGGGGGACGCCGAGCCGCCTTCCGCAGCCAGAGCCTTGCCGGCCAACAGGGCGGCCTCGGCCGCCTCGGCCTCCGCGGTCGCCTTGGCGATCCGCTCCTGCTCCCGCTGCTTGCGTCGCTCGTCGGCCGCGGCCTCCTCGGCGAGGGCCGCCCGGCGTTCCGCCTCGGCAACTATTTGGTCGACCGCCTCGGCGGACAAGCCGCCCATTTCCATCAGGTCTTCCGGCTCGATCACGGAGAGATCGTCATAGGAGAGGAAGCCCTCGCCCACGAGCCGCTCAGCCAGTGAGTCGTCGAGCCCCTCGATCGAGGCGAAGCCCGCCGTGGCCCGCTCGATCTGCTGATCCAGCTCCTCCTGGGTCATGATCTCGATATCCCAGCCACAGAGCTTGCTGGCCAAGCGGACATTCTGGCCGCGGCGGCCGATCGCCAGCGAGAGCTGGTCCTCGCGAACGAGCACGATGCCCCGGCCCAGCATCTGACAGAGGATCACCTCGTCGACCTCGGCCGGCTGCAGGGCGTTGGGCACCAGCACCTGCAGGTCGTCGCTCCAGCGGACGATGTCGATCCGCTCGCCCCCGAGCTCCTCGACGATGTTCTTGATCCGGTTGCCGCGGACACCCACGCAGGCCCCGACGCAGTCGATCCGGTTGTCGGAGCTGATCACGGCCACCTTGCTGCGGTAACCGGGCTCACGGGCGATCGCCCGGATCTCGATCACGCCGTCGGCGATCTCGGGAATCTCCTGCTCGAACAGCCGCTGCACGAGCTGCGGGCGGATCCGGGAGAGGATGATCTTCACCCGGCTGCCGACCTTGCGGACCTCGAAGATCGTGGCCCGGATCCGCTCGTTCGGATGGTAGCTCTCGCCCGGGATCTGTTCGCTGCGGGGCAGGATCGACTCCGTCGCGCCGAGCGAAACCGTGGCCGTCGCTCCCTCGAAGCGGGTCACCACGCCCGAGACCATGTGGCCCACCTGCTCCTCGAACTCGTCGTGGATGGCGTCCCGCTCGGCCTCACGGATCTTCTGGGTGATCACCCGCTTGGCGGTCTGCGCGCCAACCCGACCCGCGAATTCGGCCAACTCGATCGGCTGGCCGTCGTGGGTGCCGGAAATCGTTCCGTCGTTGCGGTCGATCGCGATCACGATCGCCGCGGTCTCGCCGTACTGTCGCGCCAAGGCCGTGACCAGAGCCGCCTCGATGGCCTGGAACACAAACTCCTTGTCGATGTTCTTGTCGCGATGAATCGCGTCGACGATGCGGAGGATTTCTTCTGGCTTCATGGTGTCTCGGCGCGGACCACATGGAATGCCGCCGCCGGCACTGCCGACGCCATTGCACGACATGGGCGCCGAGACCGCCTCACCGGCCGCCGGGGGCGGCAGGCGAGGGAGGTCTGGAAGCAAATCCGCGAACCAGCAGCCATCCTCACGTGAGCCAAGCCACCGAGACTAGGCGACCGGGAGCCGACTGTCAAGCAGCGGCAGGGCCGGCCGGCCAGCGGCGGAAGGCGACCGCACCGGCCTGCCCCTGGGGCGTGGCGGCGACCGAGACGAACGAGTCTCCGGCCGAGTCGCCCCGCCGGGCCACCCGAATCGGGCACTCGTCGTCGCGCGACGCGAAGTTGAGGACGGGGAACAGGATGCCCCGGCCGATCGCCATGATGCTGGCCACACACTCCACCAGGCCGCTGCCCGCGCCCAGGTTGCCAAAATGGCTCTTCGCCGCGACCGTGGGGATCCGGCCGGCCGCCGGGCCCAAGACGTCGTGCAGCGCCGCGGCCTCGTCGCGGTCGCCCGTGACCGTGCTCAGGCCCTGGGCGTGGACGTGGCCGAGCGAGTCGGCCCCGATGCCGGCCCGCTCGAGCGCCGTGCCGATCGCCCGGGAGAGCGCTTCGCGGCGCCGACCGACCCCGCCCCGCTCGGTAACGCAGGCCGCCGCGTGGCCCACGAGCTCCGCGTAGATGCGGGCGCCGCGCCGCTTCGCCGCCTCGAGTTCCTCAGGATCAGCACGGCCGCCCCCTCGCCCAGCACCATCCCGCGGCGGCCGCGGTCGAAGGGGCGGCTCCAGGTGGCGGGATCGCCGCCGACCTCGTCGAGGGCCACCTGCTCGCACTGCAGCGCGTGCACCGTCTTCATCGGATGCACCCGCGTGCCGGTCGCGCCGGCCACCATGATATCGGCCATGCCCCGCCGGATCGTCACGGCGGCCTCGCCCACGGCCAGGTGCCCGCCCGCCTCGCGCACGGTCAGCGAGTTGCTCGGACCGCGGAGATCGTTGTAGATCGCGATGTGGCTGCCGGGCATGTTGGGCAGATATTTGAGCAGCCAAAGCGGATTGAGCCGTGGCATGCCGTCGGTGGCCCAGCGCTGGAAGTCAAAGCCGCCATCGGCCGCCCGGCAGCCGGCGATGCCGGCCGTAAAGTCTTCCGGCAGCGTGAGCATGTAGTCGGATCCGAACACGCAACCGAACCGCTCCGCCGGATGATGAGCCAGCGCGTCGCCCGCGTCGTGGAGGGCCCGCTGGGCCGCGGCCACGGCCATCTGGCTCTCGCGGCACATCACCTTGAGCCCCTTGCGGATCGCCTTTTTCTTTTCGCCGTCGAGGTCGCCGAAATCGGCGATCGCCCCGGTAAAGCAGCGGGCCTCGGCGGCGTGCCGCAGCGGCAGGCCGGCCGGCGAGAACGACTCGATCGGGACCACGCCGCTGGTGCCCTGATCGAGCGCCGTCCAGAAGTCGTCGGCCGTCAGGCCGAGCGGGCAGACCAACCCCATCCCGGTCACCACCACCCGTCGCTCGCTCATGCCGTCTCCGTCTCGCTGGTGTCAGAAAACCGTCTCGCCCGGGATGCCATCGGCGCCAGGGCTCACCGGCCGCTGGCCAGCCGCGGCTCGACCACGACCACGACGTCGCGCCGGTCGACGCCGGGCAGCAGGGCCGAGGCCGGACCATTTTGCGCGGGCACCGGCCACGGCACCAACCCGAGCCCGATCACCAGCGTGTGCGACGCGGGCCAGCGAAACCGTTCCCCGATCCGGACGGCCGCCACCTGCGGCACCTGCGCGGCCAGCGCCTGCCCCCCGGCGGGGGTCGGCAGCGAGACCGCCGCCATCCGCTCGATCTGGTCGATGCGGCAGCGGAACGCGGCCTCGACCGCCGTGCCGTCCCGCGAGACCAGCGGATGCAGGTCGATCGCCAGGCCCTCGTCGCAGGTGGCCTGTTTCGGCTGCCAGCCGGGCCAGGCGTTGGGCGTGAGGCCATAGTCCTCCACGTAGGCCTGCTGCCGCCCTCCCTTGAGCGACGCCGGCTGGCCGTTGGCGGCGAGCGCCGGGCCCGTGGGCAGCTCGGCGACGTCGCTGCGACCCCGCAGCCCCGCCAGCACCGCCGCCGCCGTCTCGCGGGGCACGATCCAGGCCTGCACGCCCGGCGTCGCGGTCGGGATGGGCTGGAGCGCCGGCCGGGCCTTGGCCCGCCAGCCAGGGCCGTCCATCCCGAACACCCGCACCGTGAAGCGATGCGGCGTGTCCGCCTCGGCCACGAATCGCTCCACGATCTCCGCCACCTGGGCCTGCATCTCCGGGGTGTGGTAGCAGGAGAGCGTGCCGTCGCCCGCTGAGAGCGAAGCCGGGATCGTGCCGTGCCAGGCGGGGTAGCCTGTCTCCTGCAGGATCCACTCGACCACGTGCCGCTCGCTCCCGGCGCCCGCGACCTTCACGAAGGGACCGAGGTCGTAGGTCTTCCAGGACTGCCCCGCGTCGTTCGGCAGCTGCGCCGTCGCCGAACGAAGGCCGGCCAGGCATGCCGCCAGCAGCAGGCCGAGCACGGGCGTGTGCTGCCGCGACCGCTCCATGGTCGGTGGCCCTCCGGGCGGGAGCCGGGCGAATCAGGAATCGAGCCGAGCGAGCACGAGGCTCGCGTTGTGGCCCCCGAACCCGAAGCTGTTGCTCATCGCCACGCCCACCGTCGCCTCGCGGGCGACGTTGGGCGTGTAGTCGAGGTCGCAGGCCGGGTCGGGCGTGTGGTAGTTGATCGTGGGCGTGATCACGCCGCGGGCGATCGTGAGGGCGCAGACGACCGCCTCGATGCCGCCGCTGGCGCCGAGCGTGTGGCCGAGTTGGCTCTTGGTGCTGGAGACGGCGAGCCGCTTGGCCTGTGGGCCGAAGACCCGCTTGATCGCGGCCGTCTCCGCCTTGTCGCCCAGGGGCGTGCTCGTGCCGTGAGCATTGATGTAGTCCACGGCATCCACGCCGAGACCGGCGTCGACGAGCGCCGCGGCCATCGCCTGGCCGGCCCCGCGGCCCTCCTCGTCGGGCTGCGTAATGTGGCCGGCGTCGCCGCTGGCACCGTAGCCCTTGAGTTCGGCGTAGATCCGCGCCCCGCGGCGGCGGGCGTGCTCCAACTCCTCGATCACGATCACCCCAGCCCCCTCCGCGAGGACGAAACCGTCGCGGTCGGCGTCGAAGGGGCGGCTGGCCGCCTGGGGCGCGTCGCTGCGGAAGGAGAGGGCCCGCATGTTCTGGAAGCCGGCCAGGCCGATCGGCGTGAGGGCCGCCTCGCTGCCACCGGTCACCATCACGTCGGCGTCGCCGTATTGGATCGCCCGGAGGGCCGAGCCGATCGAGTTGGCGGCGCTGGCACAGGCCGTGGCGACCGCGAAGTTGGGCCCCTTGATGCCGTACAG
>JBJTPO010000261.1:0-4209 GCA_046075145.1 Planctomycetota bacterium | reverse complement strand
GCCGCTGGTGGTGCCCGCGGGCGAGGCGGGCAGCTCGGCCCTCGACCTGCTCGAGGACGGGCTGCGACACGCCGAGTGCTTCGACCAGGCGGCCTTCGATCGCGGCCAGTGGGTCTCCCGCGGGGCCGCCCCTCCGCGTTCGGCCTGGCGGGTCCACGGCCGCGCCACGTCCGGGCGGTTGCTGGCCACGCTGCTGATCTTCGGCCGGCAGACCGACCGCGAGCCGGAGGCGGTGCTGCAGGGCTTCGCGCCCGACGTCGAGCTGGCGGCGTCGGAAGTCGGGGGGATCTTGGGCTGCACGTTCGCCCCCGCCAACGCGCTCGACATGCCCGGCGTGACGCCGACCGCCTGGCTGCTCGGTAGCCAGTTCAAGATGGCCGTGCCCACCGCTCCCCAGAAGCCTCCGGCCGCGGGCGAGCCGACGATCTTCGACACGCTCATGGAGGCCCAGCGGCAGGCGCTTTGGCAGTGGTTCGCGGCCTTCTGGCCCGACACGCCGCTGCCGGAACTGCTTGGCAAGTCGCCGCGGCAGGCGATCGCTGACGCCGCCGGGCGGCGGCGGGTCGAGGCGATCGTCACCGAGGGAGAGGCGACTTCGCGGCGGAGCGACGCCAGCGCCGCCTGGGCGGCGATGCGAGCCGCGCTCGGCCTGCCCCAGCCCGCGCCGATTCATGCGGCCGAGCCACTCGGCGTGGTGCCGCCGCTCGTCTGGCATCGGCTCGACATGGCGGCCCTGTCCCTCGATCAACTGCGGGGCGTGTTCGTCACCGCGCTCGACGCCGGGTTCGAACTGGCCGCCGAGCGGGCGGCCACGGCCCTGGCCGCCCGGCCCGACGCGACGCCACAGGATCGTTGGGAGGCGCTCGGCGCCCTTGCCGAACGGGCGGAGTCGAGCGTCCGCCGGCTCGAGCTGATCGGCCAACTGCGGGGGATCGCGGCCGAGCTCAAGGCCAACGACGGGATGCTCGACATCGCCGAACTGCGGATTCGGATGCAGCGCGGCGACGAGGCCGAGGCGACGAGGCTGCTCGCCCACCTCCAACGCGACCATGGCACCGACCGGCAGGTGCTCCAGGCGCTGGCCGAGGTCTTGATGGAGGCGGGCATCGACGTGAACGCCCTGGCCGGGGCGCGGGGTGGCACGGCGGCGGCGCAGGCCGCCCCACCGTCCGCCGCGGCTGGCAAGCTCTGGACGCCCGGTGGCGAGGCGCCCACGGCGGGTGGTGAGAAGAAGACGATCTGGACGCCGGGCGACTGACGATGCGGGGCGTGACCGAGCGCGGGCAAACACCGGACGGCTTCACGGCCCGGGTGGATGGCGATGGCTGCATCACCTGACGAGCAGCTGATGCGACGGGCGGTCGAACTCGCCCGCCGGGGCGAGGGCCGCGTCGAGCCGAATCCCATGGTCGGCGCGGTGATCGCGTCCGCCGCCGGTGACCTGATCGCGGAGGGATGGCACGAACGCTTCGGCGGCCCGCACGCCGAGGCGGCGGCGTTGGCAAAGGGCGGACCTACTGCCCGCCAGGCCACGCTCTATGTCACGCTGGAGCCCTGCTGCCACCACGGCAAGACGCCCCCCTGCACCGCTGCGATCATCGCCGCCGACATCGCCCGGGTGGTGGTCGCGGCGGCCGACCCCTTTCCCGAGGTGGCCGGCGGTGGCATCGCGGCCCTCGAAGCCGCCGGCATCCCGGTCGAGGTCGGACTACTCGGGGCCGAAGCCCGCCGGCTCACAGCGCCCTTCCGCACGCTCGTGACCGAGGGCCGCCCCTGGGTGATCGCGAAATGGGCCACGAGCCTCGACGGCCGGCTGGCGGCGCCCGCCGGCGGCGACCGTTGGATCTCGTCGCCGGCATCGCTTGCGCTCGTCCACGAGTTGCGGGGACGGGTCGACGGCGTGCTCGTGGGCGTGGGTACGGCGCTCGCCGACGACCCGCTGCTCACGGCCCGGCCCGAGGGCCCCCGCCGCGCGACGCGGATCGTGCTCGACAGTCGGGCCCGCCTGCCGCTCGAGAGCGCGCTCGTCCGCTCAGCCCGCGACTGGCCGCTCGTGATAGCCGTTGGCCCCGCGGCCGATCCCGGCCGGATCACCGCCCTGGAAGCCGCCGGCTGCGAGATCTGGCGGGGAGGGGAGGCCGATCCGCACCAGCGGCTTGCAGCGCTGCTCGGGGAACTGGGGCGACGGCGATTCACCAACCTGCTCGTCGAGGGCGGGGCTGCCGTGCTCGGCAGCCTGTTCGCCGGCGGCCTCGTGGACGAGGTGTATGCCTTCACGGCGGCGAAGATCCTCGGCGGGCCGGGCGACGCGCTGCCCACGCTGCCTGATCCGCCGCCCGTCGAGGTGGAGGAGATCCTCCACCCCGGCGGCGACATCCTGATCCGCGGCCTCGTCCGCCGGCGTCAGGCGGGCCAACCATAAAAGCCCCACGGCGCGAGCCGGGGGGATGCCGCGAGCCACTTCGCCTCATGGCCGTTCGCCGTGCCCTGTCGGATGGCCGACTTCATCCCCCTTGCTTGCGATCGGGGGCTTGTAGGCCGCCTGGCGCTTCCGGCCGGCCGCTACCGCTGCGGCAGGTCGCGGATGAGATTCCGCCAGTGGGTCACGGTCGCGCCGTCGCGGGGGGCCGTCTCCACCACGGCTGCCTTCAGGCAGCGGGCCGCTTCGAGCACGACCTTGACGTGCTCGATCGCCTCCCTGGCCTGGTCGTTCTCATCGTCCCGGGAAAGCTCCTCGTCGGCATCGACCTCGCCGTCCCGCTGCTGCACGCAGCCATAGCGGGTGAAGTAGACGATCCAGGGCTCGATCGCATCGACGAGAGCCGGGACGTCGACGGCCGCCGCACCGGCGAGCGGCTCCTGGAACGTGGCCAGCGTGGCTCCGGTTTCGAGCTTCCGCTCCACCAGCATGCGCCCCGCCTGGGCGGGCACGAGCGAAAACACGGCCGCCTTGTCGCCGACCGCGATCGCCGGGGCGAGTTCCTTGTCGAGCCCGGCGTCGGGGATGGCGAACGACCAGACCGCCCCGCCGTCCACCTTGACCTTCGTGGGCTCAGGCACCTCGTAGCCCGTCGGCACCGCGTCGGCGTCGACTCTCCGCAGCGCGGCCACTACATCGTCGCCGAGCTCGAAGAGATCGTTGAGCCCCTCGACGAACAACTTCCGGTCGGCCAGCGGCAGTACGATCGCCGGCTCAAGCAGCGGCAGCGGCTCGGCCGAAGCCGGCAGGGCCGACTGCGGCTTCCTGGTCGTCGTCTTGCCATCCAGCACGAGGCCCACCTGGCCGTCGGCCACCGCCGCGGCGAACTTGCCCGACAGCGTCGCGGCCAGCCGCTTCACGAGCGGTCCGAACTCTCCTTCCATCCGCGCGAACTTCTCCCGCTCATCGGCGGCCATCGCGACCGGCGCGTGCTTCGCGACGATGCCCCAACCGTCGCTGACGAGCGACGCGATCACAGCCAGCCGAGCCGGATCGAGCTTCAGCCGCGAGACCGCGACCGCCGCAGGGTTTCCTCCCACATGAGCCAGGAGATCGAGCGGCTTGCCCCCATCGAGCGGGAGATTCTTCGACCAATCCCAGGCATAGCCCTCGTAGCCGTCCTTCGCCATGAAGGAATAGGCCATCCACGGCCCCGGCTCGGGCATCCAGGCGGCATACTCGCCCCGGACCCGCTCGAGCCACGCCCGGCCGTCGGCGGCCGCCTCGGCCGGCACGTCGCCATCCTCGTCGATCGCCTGGGCCACTGCAGCGATCATCGGATCGAGATCCTCGGGGGTCGCCGCGATCGCCTTCGCCAGCGGCTCGCTGACGTACCAGATGGCGGTCAGCTTCTCGTCCGCGTCGTCCTGCAGCGGGCCGAACGGCTTGGTGTCGATCAGGGCCTCGCCCTTGCCGGCCACCACCAGCTTCTCCAGATGATCCACCGAATCGCCGATCGAGAGCACCACCCAGTCGCCCACGATGCCGAGGCCCACGACCACGTCCAGATCGCGCACCCGGTCGAGCACCCGGTCCAGAGCGTCGGAGTCGTCGAGGTTGTCGGCGAGGTCGGCCGCGATCTCGTTCCAGGGCAACAGCCCGCCGTCGAGCGTAAAGGTGACCAGTTCGCCGCCGGCCACCTTCTTGCGGGCCAAAGCCCCGGCAAGATCGGGGTTCATCTCCATGAGCATCTTGGCCAGCACCTCGAGCCGCTTGACCTGGAAGTCACC
>JBJTPO010000260.1:0-5475 GCA_046075145.1 Planctomycetota bacterium | reverse complement strand
ACCTTCTGCAACTCCTCCTGCATCAGCCGCCGGTGCTGGGCGAACTCCTGCAGGATGTCGTCGAGCGTCTTGGGACGGGATGCGGTGGACACGCCTGCGTTCCTTCCTGCCGGGGGCCGTCCGCCGGGAGACGGTGTCTTGCCCGGACGGATCCTCCAGTATCGGGCCTGCCCGCGATGGCGGCAAACAGGCCGCAAGGTCGCCGCGGCTTTCGCGACCCCTCCGGTCCCGGCCCGAGATGAACCTGCTACCATCCCAGCAGGCGGATCGAATCCACCGAACCGACGGCTTGCCACCATGCGTTCACCTTTTCGTCATGCCGGCCTGCCGCGGTCGCCGCTCGCTTGGGGCGGCGGCAGGCTCGCGACGGCGCTGGTGGCGTTCACGCTGGCGTCGGGCGGGCTCCGGGCCATGGCGGCCGAGGGCCAGCCGCTCGGCCCCGGCGAGATTCAGCGGTCGATCGAGAACGCGGCCAAGTTTTTGGTTCGCCAGCAGAAGCCCGACGGCTCCTGGGAGGCGATGCACTCGGTGGACAAGCGGGTGGGGGCCACGGGGCTCGTGCTCCTCGCCCTGGCCAATGCCGGCCTCGATGCCGAGGACCCCGCCATGCGGAAGGGGCTGGCCTGGCTGCGGACGCAGGTGCCTGATGAGACGTATCACGTGGCCCTGCAGGCGATGGCGCTGGCGATGCTCTCGCCGGAGGCCGACGCCGCGATCCTGGCCCGCAACGCCGCCTGGCTCGAGGCGGCCCAGGTGCCGGCGGGCCCCGGTGCCGGCTCGTGGAGCTACCGCGAGAGCCGCGGCGGAACGGGCGACAACTCCAACACGCAGTTCGCCCTGCTCGCACTGCACGAGGCCGCGCGGGCCGGAATCCCGGTGCGCGAGGAGACCTGGGTGCGGTCGCAGCAATACTGGGTGGCCTGTGCCAACGGCGACGGGTCGTGGGGCTACTCGGGCCGCTCGGCCGGGACCGGCAGCATGACCTGCGCCGGCATCGCCAGCGTCTGGATCACCTCCGAGCACATCGGCACGCCCGACGCCCAGGCCGCCCGCGACTCCGTCTCCTGCTGCGGCGGCGGCCGCTCGCCACAGGTGCTCGAGCGGGGGCTCGACTGGCTCGGCCGGCGGTTCAGTGTCACCGACAATCCCGGCACCGGCGGCGACACGTGGCTCTATTACTACCTCTACGGCATGGAACGGGTCGGCCGGTTCACGGCCCGCCGGTTCATCGGCGACCACGACTGGTATCGCGGCGGGGCGCGGATGTTCATCGACGCCCAGGATCGGCTCACGGGCCAGTTCAAGGCCCGTCGGATCGAGGACGAGGTGATCTCGACGAGCTTCGCCCTGCTCTTTCTCGCCAAGGGCCGCCGGCCGGTGATCGTGGCCAAGAGCCGCCACGGGCCCGAGGACGACTGGAATCGCCACGGCCACGACATCGCCCACCTCGTGGAGTACGTCGAGGGCCGCTGGAAGAAGGACTATCCGGCCGGCCTCTCCTGGCACGTGCTCGACACCCCGGCCGCGGCCCACGCCGACCTGATGCAGGCGCCCGTGTTCTGGCTCTCGGGCAAGGTGCTCTTCGACCTGGGGCCCGACGCGGGCAAGCGGCTGCGGGACTACATCGACGAGGGGGGCTTCGTGTTCGCCGAGGCCTGCTGCCCGCGCAGCGACGAGTTTGACCGCCGCCTCCGCCAACTCGTGGGCGAGATCTTCCCCGAGCCGGAATACCGCCTCAACCTCCTGCCTCCGGAGCATCCTGCCTGGCACGCGGAGGAGGTGGTGCCGCCGGAACTGCACCGGCCGCTCCTGGGGATCGATTACGGCTGCCGGACCTGCCTGATCTACGCGCCCCCCACCGACCTCGAGCCGGGCGCCGCGGGCATGCCGAGCCTGTCCTGCCTGTGGGAGCTCGGCGGGGCGGCCCGCACGAGGCTTCCCGCGCCGGTGCGCCGGGAGGTGGACGCGGCACTGGCGATTGGGGCCAACGTGCTCGCCTACGCCACCAACCGTGAGGTGAAGCGGAAGGACGAGCTCTTCGACATCGCCGAGCTGCCCGTCGCGGCCGCCGGCGAGTTCGAGCGCGGCCAGCTGGCGATCGGCAAGCTGCGGCACTTGGGCATGTGCGACGCGGCGCCTGCGGCGCTGGCCAACATCCTTCGGGCCGCCGCCCGCGAGACGGGCATCACGGTCGATGACACGCCGAGCCTGATCGACCCGGGCGACGAGGCGCTGTTCGACTACCATCTCGTGTTCATGCATGGCCGTAAGGGCTTCGCCTTCGACGCCCCGCGCCGGGAGAAGCTGGCCGCCTTCCTCGATCGAGGCGGCACGCTCCTGGCCGACGCCGTCTGCGCCGCGCCCCCGTTCGCCGCCGCGTTTCGCCGGGAGATCGCCGAGATCCTGCCAGGCCGGCCGCTGGAGAAAATCCCGGCCGACGACCCGATCTTCACGGCCGCCGAGTATGGCGGCTTCGACATCCGTGAGGTGACGCTCCGCGAGCCGGCCGGCGGCGATGGTCCGCTCGCGACCCGCAAGGTGAAGGGTCCGCCGCAGCTCGAAGGGATCCGGATCAAGGACCGCTGGGCGGTGATCTTCTCCCCCTATGACCTGTCCTGCGCGCTCGAGAAGCAGAACTCTCTGGAGTGCGTCGGCTACGACCGTGACGACGCCGAGAAGATCGCACTCAACGTGCTGCTCTACTCGCTCAACCAGTGACCATCTGTCAGCGGTCGTCGCTCGAGCCGGTCAGGAAGCTCGCGTAGTAGAGGAGCGTCAAGACGCTCTGGAGCGTGCCGGCCACGTAGGTCCAGGCGGCCGCATCCAGAACCGAGTTGACCGCCGGCATCTCGACGGTGGGCACGATCCCCAGGCTCACGAGTTGGGCCTTGGCTCGGTTGCTGGCGTCGATCTCGACCGGCAGGTTCACGAGTTGGAAGAACACCGTGCCGGCGAACAGCGCGATCCCCAGCCAGGCGATCGGCTTGAGCGCCATCGCCAGACCGATCATGAACACGAACAGGCCCAGGCCACTGCCTAAGTTGGCCACGCCCACGGCGGCGTTGCGGATCCCCATCAGTGAATAGTTCTGGGCGTCCTGCAAGGCATGGCCGGCCTCGTGGGCCGCGATCCCCACGGCGGCGAGCGACCGCGAGCCATACACGTCCTGCGAGAGCCGCAGCACCTTGGCCCGGGGGTCGTAATGGTCGGTGAGATGTCCGGCCACCGGCTCGATGGCCACGTCGGTGGCCCCGGCTGAATCGAGGATGTGGCGGGCGGCGGCAGCACCGGAGAGCGGGGCTGGCTCGCGGGCGGCGGCCGTGAAGGACGACTGCACCTTCCACTGGGCCCACATGGCAAGCAGCATCGCCGGGGCGATCCACACGAAATACATCGGGTCGAAGAGCATCGGGCTTGAAAACCTCCAGATTCGGTCCGCGGCCGTGACCCGCCGCCTGGGTATCCTAGATCCCTCGGCAAACCTGGCCCGGCCCCGCTGTGCAGTCATGTTCTACGAACCCCACCCGGAGTTGGTTCCCGCCCAGGGTCCGAATCACACCGGGCTGGCCACCCGCGTCCGGCCGCTGCTCGCGGCCCTGCTCGCCCTGGCGGTGGGCTGCGGCGGGCCGCCGCCCCCCGGGCCGGCGACCAAGGCGCCCGACCGTGCCACGCTCTGCCGCCGGATCGACGCGGCGCTGGCGCACGCCCGGGACGGCCGCCGACTCGATGCGGACGTGAACGGCGCCTGGCAGGTGGTGCACGGGATCCTCGCCTTCGGCCGGGAATTGCCGCTCGCACACGGCGACAAGGCCTCCTCCGCACTCGATTACCTGCTCGGTGGCGGCCGGATCACCGGCTGGGTGCTGCGGCCCGGCACGCCGGGCGTCGTGGCGGTGGTCGAGGAGGGAAGCACGATGGGCCAGGGCCATCCCGACCAGTGGCTCGGCTATCTCTCCCAGTGCGGCGTCGCCAGTGACGGCGACGCCCTCGTGGCAGGCCTCCCGCTGGACACGACGCTCGTGGTCGGCGGCCGCGAGTTCACGCTCGGCGATCTCTTCGCCCAGGCCCGGCACGACATCCGCCCCGGCCAGGAGGCCTCGTGGACCTTGATGGCGCTGGCCGCCTACCTTCCGCCCGACGCCACCTGGGAGAGCGGCGACGGGCGGCGCTGGAGCACGGAGGACGTGGTCCGCATGGAAGCCGCGAGCGACATCTTCGGCGCGGCCTGTGGCGGCGCCCACCGACTCTACGGCCTGGCCGCCGCGGTCGCTGCCTACCGGGTCGCGCATCCCGCCGGCCCCCTTCCGGGCAGCGGCTGGGAGGAGGCCGAGGCGGTGCTCGATGACTGCATCGATCGCGCCCGGCGGTTCCAGCAGCCCGACGGCAGTTTCTCGGTGCACTCGTTCGAGCGGCCCGCCGTCTCGCCGGAGGTGTTCGCCACGCTCAGCGCCACCGGCCACGTGTTCGAGGTGCTGGCGTTGGTGCTCGACGACGAGACCCTCGCCGAGCCGTGGGTGACGCGGGCCGCCGCCCGGCTCGTGACCCTGCTCGAGCGGACGAGCGACCTCGACGCGGAGTGTGGTGGCCTCTACCACGCCGTCCACGGGCTGGCCATCTACCGGCGGCGGATCTGCCCCGAGGTGACAGCCGTCCCAAGGCCGAACCCGTTGCTTTCGGCCGCGCGTGCCCGACGATAGGATGCGGGAGCGGGGCGGGAAGCTCTCCGAACCAGTCCGACCTCGGATGAACCCGTCGTGCACGGACTGATCTTTTTCTACATCCAGAAGTTCGCCGAGTCGCTGCCCAAGGGGCTTGCCGATGCCTCGGTCGCCGGCAGCGGGACGTCAAGCATCGTCCGGCAGGCGGGCCACTACCTGCCCTCCGGGTCCTACCCCGATGGCGACGCGATGGCGCTGCTGCAGGCGGTGGCCGCGGCCCGCGGCGAGCCGCTGGGCGACACGGTGACCACGTTCGGGGAGTTCCTGGCGCCCCACCTTGTGAAGGTGGCCGGGCAGCTCGTGGACCCCGCCTGGCGGACGCTCGACCTGGTGGAGCACACCGAGGAATTGATCCACGCCATGATCCGGGTGTCGAAGCCCGGGGCCGAGCCGCCCGTGCTCGAGGCCGTGCGGAACGGTCCCCAGGAGTTGCACCTCGTCTACAGTTCGCGGCGGCGGCTCTGCCTCCTGGCCACCGGGCTCGTGCGGGGACTGGCGCGTCACTTCGGCGAGACGGTCGAGATCGAGGAGCCGGGCTGCATGCTTCGCGGCGACCCCTTCTGCTCGTTCGTGATCCGCGTCACGGGCCCGGAGACCCACGCCTCACGCTCGCCGCTCTTCGAGACGGTCGTCCTGCCGCCCGGCTCCGCCTCGGTCGCGGCCGAGGCGGTGGATGCCGACCAGGGTGTGATGCCGGACGACGGCGGAGTGGCCGACGATCCGGTGCCGGACGCGATCGGCGGCCATCGCATCCTGG
>JBJTPO010000259.1:0-2015 GCA_046075145.1 Planctomycetota bacterium | reverse complement strand
AGATCGAGCGGCCGCCGGCCGCCGCGGTAGATGCCGTGCCGCAGGTTTCGCGGCGGGATCGTCCGCGGCCGCAGGGCGTCGCCCTGGAGAACCTGGGCGAACTCGGCGACCCACCGCCGCTCGCCGGCCTCCAGTTCACCCTCGCTCCGCTTGGCCAGCTGGTCCTCGATCTTCCAGATGTTCTTGTTCCAGTCGTCGTAGTCGTTCGCCTGGCCGTCGCCCAGCGCCGTCACGCCGTGGCACTTGACACAGTTGGCCTTGTCACCGTGGAACAACTCCCGGCCCTTGGCGATCGAGGCGGCCAGGTCGATGTCAGCCGGCATCTCCGGAACCTCGATCCGCTCCTCTTCCGCGGAGGCCCACTTCCCGGCGATCGGCTCGAGGATCTCGCCGACCAGGAAGTCGCGGGTCTCAGACAGCTTGCCCTCGTCCTCGTCGTCCAACTCGAAAAAGTACTGCATCAGGGCGATCTCGGTCTCGCCACGGATGCTCAAAAACTTGACGTATTCGACCAGCGCGTCGACCTCGGGGGGGCTGAGCAGAGCGAACGACGGCATCGAGCTGCCGGCAACGCCGTTGTGCAGGACCCGGACGAGGTCGGCATGGGTGGGCTTGCTCGACCGCTCGGTGCTCTTGAACTTGAACACGCCCGGGCGATAGTCGCGTGGATAGGGATTGAGGAAGGCCGCCGTCGGTCCGAGGCCGTCGCCGGTGATCCCGTGGCAGTGCACGCAGTGCTCGCGGTAGAGGCCGTTCTTCCGGCCCACGATGTCGCTGCGCACCGGGCCGGCAGCCAGCCTGAGCTTGGCAGGATCGAGGCCCGTTTCGGGGAGACAGATCGGTTCGTCGGGAGTGCCGAACATCGCCACCAGGATCGTGGCCACCTGCCGCTGCTGCGCCGACGTCAGCGCGAGTTCCGCAGAGACGGAATCTTTTTCGGCCGAGGGGGACGTCGCCTCGACCATATTGAGGCGGAAGGAGGCCGGAGGCGTCGGCGAACAGCCGCCGCCAAGGACGAGGACCACAAGGGAGAGACAGGCGAGGCGAATGGCGTTTCTCATGGCAGGTGCGACAAGGGGCTTGATTGTCATCGATATCGGGCGGCAACTGGCCTAGCCGCCGAGTGCGGCGGCCGACACCTCGAGCGTGCCGAGATCCTTGACCTCGTCGGGCTGGAGCGTGATCTGGAACCGTCCCTTGGGCGACCACTTGAGTTCGGGCCGGTCGAGCTTCAGGCCGCCCGCCGACCGGGCGTGCCAGACCTGGAACTCCAGCGGTTCGCCGGCGGGCAGGTCGGCAATCGTGAACGATCCGTCGGCCGCAGAGACGGCCACATAGCCGTCCTTGCGAAACACGGCATAGGCCTTCATCCAGGGATGGATGTTGCAGGTGACGGAAACCGGCATACCGGTCTCGGCGGTCGGCATGTAGACCGTGCCCTCGCCGGCGGGAATCAGCTGGTTGAAGCTCGTTCCCGACACGTTTGTGTTGTGTCCGATCGGGTCGCTGTTGCGGACATCCACCGGCTGCCCCACTCGGGCGGCGACCACCGGCGAGAGAAACTCGCAGTTTTTCTGGTCGAAGACGAGCGGCTCCGTCGGGACGGGGTTCTTGACGCGGCTCGCCTTGCGGACAAACAGCACAACGTCGGCCAGTCCCTTGGTCGGGCCATCGACCCGGAGCGACTGGTCGTAGAGTTTCAGCCCGTCCTTCGAACAGACGGCCATGTCCTTGTCCACGACGAGGGCCTTCTTCTCCCCCGGCGTCCCGCCGAAGGCGAATCGCCCTTTGAGCGTGGCCCAGCCGGTGCCAATGGCCGAGGCGACCGCGGCCGTCTCGCCGGCCCGATCGCCCACCGCCAGAAGCTCGCGGAGGTTCGCGGCCGCCGCCATGTCAGGGGCTGGCCCAACGACGCGGCCGGGGCCGCAACCGGAGGCCGCGGCCAGCACGGTGACGAGCAGCCATCCGATCCGCGTCCGCGTCATGATCCCGCTCCGTGTCTTCATCGGCTCGAG
>JBJTPO010000258.1:0-1885 GCA_046075145.1 Planctomycetota bacterium | reverse complement strand
CGCCGGCGGTCGCCGGCACGGCGCCATGGTGTCCGTTCACGGCGGCCTGCGCCGCCTGCCGCTCCTTCCACACCTCCTCGATCGCCTCCGCGCCGACCAGTCCATACAGCCTGGGCCGGGGCGGGATCAGTGAAGTGTCGACGTCCTGATAGGTGATCCGGGGATTGCCGTCGGCGTCGCAGGCGGCGATCGTCGACTTCAACCAGCGGCGGGTGCTCTCCTCGAACCGGTCGCACCACCGCTCCGCCTCGGCTCGCTTGGCCGCCGGCTCGGTGGCCTCGATGCCCGGCATCGCGAACTCGGGCTTGAAGTGAGCCCCGCGGCACTCGTCCCGCAGGAGCGCCCCCTTGAGGATCAGCTTGGCCACCGGGAACATGTCGCCGAGCGCCTTGGTGAACACGACGTTTTGGTTCGTCCAGTTGCCGGTATCCGAGACGGCGCACCGCCGCCACCGCTCCTCCATCCGGCAGACCTCGTCATAGGCCTCGGCGAGCTGCTCGTTCCGCCGCACCACCGTGGCCACGCGGGTCATCAGGCCGCCGAGTTCCTGGTGGAGGCCGTAGGGATTCTCCTGGCCGGCCGTCCGACCGAGCAGGTCGCGGTGCCGCTCCTGCTGGCGGCGAACCTCGGCGTCGAACAGCTGGCCGGTGTCGCCGCCGCCGACCCGGTCCCGGGCGTTGGCCAGGCTCGGGGCCACGAACAGCCCGCTGAAGATGCAGGACAGGAGCGAGTTGGCGCCCAGCCGATTGGCCCCGTGATACTGATAGTCGCACTCGCCGATCGCGTACAGGCCGGGGATGTTGGTCTGCTGATTGCGGGGCGAACCCTCCACCATCCCGCCGGTCGCGCTGCGCTCGTAGTCCACCCACAGTCCACCCATCGAGTAATGGACGGCAGGGAAGATCTTCATCGGCATGGCCCGCGGATCCACTCCCTGGAACTTCTCGTAGATTTCGAGGATGCCGCCGAGCTTGCGGTCGAGCGTCTCCCGGGGGATGTGGGTCAGGTCGAGGTAGACGCAGAGCTTGTCCTTCTCAACCGACAGGCCGTCGGTCGTGCAGATGTCGAAGATCTCCCGCGTGGCTATGTCGCGGGGCACGAGGTCGCCGTACTTCGGATACCGCTCCTCGAGGAAGTAGGAGCGTTCGGCCTCGGGAATGTCCCGTGGGTCGCGGGAATCCTGCGGAGTGCGCGGCACCCAGACGCGCCCCCCTTCGCCCCGGGCGCTCTCGCTCATCAGCCGCAGCTTGTCGGCGCCGGGAATGGCCGTGGGATGCACCTGGATGAACTCGCCGTTGCCATACCAAGCGCCGGCCCGATAGGCGCGGCTGACGGCGCTGCCGGTGCAGACCATCGACATCGTGCTGCGGCCGTAGATCAGCCCGTTGCCGCCGGTCGCGAGCACCACCGCATCGGCCGGGAACGCCCGGAACTCCATCGTCACGAGGTCCTGGCAGACCGCGCCGCGGCAGCGGCCGTTCTCGTCGAGGACCGGGGCGAGGAAGTCCCAGAACTCCCACTTTTTGACCTTTCCCTCGACCTCGCGGCGGCGGACCTGTTCATCGAGGGCGTAGAGCAGCTGCTGGCCCGTCGTGGCCCCGGCGAACGCGGTCCGCTTGAACAGGGTGCCTCCGAACCGCCGTTGGTCGCGAAAACCCTCGGTGGTGCGGTTGAAGGGGACGCCCAGCCGGTCCATCAGATCGACGATCCTCGGACCCCAGTCGGCCATCTCCTTCACGGGGGGTTGGTGTTGGAGGAAGTCGCCGCCGTACACGGTGTCGTCGAAGTGCTTCCATTCGTTGTCGCCCTGCTGGCGGGTCAGGGCGTTGACGCTGTTGATGCCCCCCTGGGCGCAGACGCTGTGCGACCGCTTGACCGGAACGAG
>JBJTPO010000257.1:0-1106 GCA_046075145.1 Planctomycetota bacterium | reverse complement strand
GGCCAGGAACGGGCTCGCCGAGAAGATCGCCACGAGCACGCCCAGGCTCTCGGGATCACGACCGAAGAGCGTCGCAGTCGAGAGCGGGCTGCGCACGGCCGCGATGAACCGCTCGAGCGATACGAGCACGCGATCGGGGTCGCTGGCCGCGGGCAGGAGAGCCGCGAGCCGCTCGCACAGCGAGTCGATCAGGTCGAAGGTCAGCCCGTGGGCCGCAAGCGCCGTGAGCTCGCGATGCGCCGCCGCGGGATCGGCGAGGCCGGCCTCGCGACCCCACGCGATAGCTGCGGCGGGATCGTCGAGCAGCCGCGACACGTCACACCTCGGCCGGCGGCGACGCCGGGCGCGGGGCGAGCGGCGCGATCTCGTAGAGCGGCGCCGACTCGCCCGAGAAGCCGAGCCCCTCGAGCGGCACCGCATCGGCCAGCCCGTCGGACACGCGGCCGAAAAGCGACCAGGCGCCGGCCTCGTCGACCTCGACATCGATGATTCGGCCGACCAGCCGCCGCGGCGCGTCGAAGACCACGATCCGGTCGCACATCGTCCGGCCAGAGAGCTGGACGGTGTCGTCGGGTCCGGCCTCGACCTCCCGCTTCTCGTCGCGGGCCGAGAGCCCCTCCACGAGCACCTGCTGCCGCGTGCCGACGAAGCGCTGGTTGCCCACCAGGCTGGCCTCGGCCTGGGCCTCGAGCAGGAGCCGGTTTCGTTCCTTCTTGACCTCCTCCGGCACGTCGTCGGGCAGCCGCTCGTGGGCCTTCGTGCCCGGCCGCGGGCTGTATTTGAAGATGAAGCTGTTCTTAAAGCCGACCGTGCGGACGAGTTCGAGCGTGAGCTCGAACTCCGCATCGGTCTCTCCGCAGAAGCCGACGATGAAGTCACTCGTCACGGCCGCGTGGGGGATCGCCTCCCGCACCCGCCCGAGCATCTCCATGTATTCGCCGATCGTGTAGCCCCGCTTCATCCGGGCGAGGACCGCGTCGGAGCCGTGCTGCGCGGGCACGTGCAGGTAGTGGCAGACCTTGGGCAGGTCGCGGACGGCCGCGATCAAGTCGTCGGTCATGTCACGCGGGTAGTTGGTGACGAACTTGATCCGGTCGAGGCCGTCG
>JBJTPO010000256.1:0-1928 GCA_046075145.1 Planctomycetota bacterium | reverse complement strand
CTCCCCACACTCACGTCGGGTACCGACGGGAGCGTGACGATCGAGTTCACGCTGCCCGACACGCTCACCACCTGGCAGTTCAAGGGGCTCGCCCATGACGCGGCCCTGCGGAGCGGCGCGCTCGTGGACACGTGTGTGTCGGCGAAATCCCTGATGGTCGAGCCGCTTGTGCCGCGGTTTCTGCGGGAAGGGGACCTCGTGAAGATTCCGGTCAAGGTGAGCAACACCTCGACCGGCCGGCTGGCGGGCACGGTGAAGTTCGCGCTCGCCGATGCGCGGACGGATGCCGACCGCAGTGGGCTGATCGAAGGCCCGCAGGAGCAGCCGTTCGACCTCGCCTCCGGTGAATCGAAGCCGGTCGTGTTCACCGTCAAGGTGGCCGATGGCACGGACGTGCTCAAGTATCTGGCCACGGGCTCGGCCGATGCCTCGGGCAAGCAGGCGGCTGACGGCGAGGAGGCGTTTGTCGTCGTCCTCCCGCGGCGTGTCCCCGTGACCGAGACGATCCCGCTCACGATCCGCGGCCCCGGCGTCCGGAAGGTGTCGCTCGACCGGCTGGCGAAGAGCGGCGGAACCGACATCCAGAGCCAGTCGCTCGTCATCCAGGCCGTGTCGAACCCGGCCTGGTACGGCGTGCTCGCCCTGCCGGTGATCATGGAGACAGCCGACGAGAGCACCGAGACCTTGTTCACCCGGCTCTACGCCAACACGCTGGCGAGGCACCTGGCCACGAGCGACCCGCGGATCGGCCGGATCTTCGAGCAGTGGAAGGGGACCGACGCCCTCACGAGTCCGCTGGAGAAGAACTCCGATCTCGTGCAGACCCTGCTCGCCGAGACGCCCTGGGTCCGCGACGCGGTGGACGAATCGGAGGCCCGGGCCCGGATCGCGCTTCTGTTCGACGCCAACCGGGCGACGAACGAAGCCCGGGCCGCGCTCGAGCGACTGAACAGCCTCCGGAACGGCGACGGCGGCTGGCCCTGGTTTCCCGGCGGCCAGACCTGCGATTCGGTCTCGCTCGGAATCATCGCCGGCTTTGGCCGGCTGCGTGCCGCGGGCGTGGACATCGACATCTTGCCGGCCCTGCAGGCCATTCCCTGGCTCGACGGGCGGCTCGTCGAGGAGAAGCGCGAGGCGCTCCGCCGCTGGCCGAACAAGCCCGACGACATCGTGCTCACGCCGATCGGCGTCGCCGCCCTCTACGCGCGGAGCTTCTTCACCAAGGACGCCCCGCCCGAGGGCGAGGCTGCCGAGGCGATTGCGTGGGGCTTCGACGTGGCCAGGAAGTCGTGGATGAAGCTCGATCCCCGGCTCTCGCAGGGGCAGCTGGCAATCGCGCTGGCCCGTTCAGGCGACAAGCCGACGGCCCTCTCGATCATCGACAGCCTGAAGCAGCGGGCGGTGGATGCGGACGTCAAGCCCGGCGAGGAGAAGGAGAGCTGGCAGGGAATGTGGTGGCGGGACGCGCACCCGGGCTGGTGGAGCTGGGCCCATGCGCCGATCGCCACCCAGTCGATCATGATCGAGGCCTTCGACGAGGTGGCCGGCGACAAGGACTCGGTCGAAGCCCTGAAGGCCTGGCTCCTGTCGCAGAAGCGGACGAGCCAGTGGCCCGGCAGCCGTGCCACGGCCGACGCCGTGGGCGCGCTCCTGGGCCGCGGGGTGCACCTGCTCGGCTCACAGGAACTCGTGACGGTGACCGTGGGGGGCGAACGAATCGTTCCTGAAAAAGCCGAAGCCGGCACGGGATTCTTCGAGACGCGGTTCGTCCGCCGCGAGATCACGCCCGAGATGGCGTCCGTGACGCTCACGAAGCCCGACAAGGGCCTGGCTTTCGGCGGCGTCCACTGGCAGTATCTCGACGACATCGCCAACGTGCCCGCCGCGGGCCGCGAGGAGCTGGCGATCGAGAAGCGGCTGTTCGTGAA
>JBJTPO010000255.1:0-2322 GCA_046075145.1 Planctomycetota bacterium | reverse complement strand
CCGGCAGTCGCCCGCTCGGCCGACTGGTATGCGGGCACCCGCGGCAACCTGCCGCCGGCGTTGATCCGGCCCGTCCAGCCACCACAGGAGGAGGCCGCATGATCCCCGCGCTGCTCTCGGCGCACGATCTCGCCGCCGGCCTGATCGTGGCACAGATCGCGGCCCCTGCCGCCACGCTGGTGGGAATCGGCCTGCCGGCGTTCGTCGGCCGCCCGCCCTCCGAGCGGGCCACGACGCGGGCCGTGGCGGCGGGCTTCGGCATCGCCTTCCTCGCGGCCGTGGTGAGCCTGGGCGTGGGGGCCGCCCGCGGATTCCCCGTCGAGGTCGTCCATCTGGGCACGCTGTTCTCGGTGGGCCACCACGCCGCCACGGTGGAACTCGTCGCCGATGGCCTCTCGATCCCTTACGTCTGCTTCTCAACCGGGCTCTGCTCACTCGTCAACGCCTTCGCGGGCCGCTACCTCCACCGCGAGGTCGGCTTCATCCGATTCTTCATCTTGCTGTCGCTGTTCGGGTTCGGGATGAACCTGCTCGTCCTCGCCGGCAGCATCGATGTCTTGTTCGCGGGCTGGGAGTGCGTCGGCATCTCCTCGACGCTCCTGATCGGCTTCTTTCATGAACGCCGCACGGCGATCGACGCGGCGCTGCGGGCCTTCATCACCTACCGGATCTGCGACATGGGCCTGCTGGCGGCCGGGGTGGTGATCCACCACGCCGTCGGCTCGGGTGACTTCGGCCGCGTGTTCGCCGGTCCCTGGCCGACGGCGACGTGTCTCGTCCCATCGACCGTGGCGGTCCCGGCGGCGCTGCTGCTCGTGTTCGCGGCGCTCGGCAAGAGCGCCCAGGTGCCGTTGTCGGGCTGGCTACCCCGCGCCATGGAGGGGCCCACGCCTTCGAGCGCGATCTTCTACGGGGCGCTCTCGATCCACGCCGGTGCCTACCTGCTGCTGCGGTGCGAGCCGCTGCTCGACGCCGCTCCCGGGGTGGCCCGGCTGCTCGTCGCGATCGGCCTGGTCACCGCGATTCATGCAGCGGTCGTTGGCAGCGTGCAGACCGACCTGAAGGGGATGCTGGCCTACGCCTCGATGACTCAGGCCGGGCTGATCCTCGCGGAGATCGGCATCGGCTGGCGCATCGTGCCGCTGGTTCACGTCATCAGTCATGCGATCCTCCGCAGTCTCCAGATCCTGCGGTCGCCATCGGCGCTCCACGACCGCCACGAACTCTCCGCAGCGCTCGGCGGTCCGCCCGGCCAGGGCGAGAGCCCCCTGATCCGGCTGCTGCCGGCCAGCACGCGGGCCACGCTCTACCGGATCGCCCTCGACCGCGGCTTCGAGGACGCCTGGGTCGGGCGGCTCGTGGTGGCGCCGGTGCTCACGGGCCTGCGGGCGGCAGCGGCCGGCGAACGGCGGCTCGTGGCCTGGCTCGGGGGGAGCCAGGACGTGGCCGAGGAATGGCAGCGCGATCGGGGGGCTGCATGAACCCGCTCGCCGCCATGCCGCCGCTTGATCCGCTGGCCTGCGCCCGCCTGCTGCCGGCCGCGGCGGCCGTGACCGTCTGCGCACCGCTGCTGGGGATCGGCTGGGCTCAACTCGCAGGCGCGCGGTTCAACACCCGCCTCGCCGCCGGCTGGTCACTGGCCGCGGCACTGGCCGCCGCCGTCACGCTCGCATGGGCCTGGCGATGCGGGCCCGGCCAGCCGGTGCTGCTGGGCCCGCAGTTGGCCGGCGGGAGCCTCGTGCATCTCGACGGGCTCACGGCGATCATGCTGCCGATGGTGGTGATCGTGCTCCTGGCGATCGTGCTCGTGGCACCACGGCGGGCGGTCACGGTGGGTGGCATCACGCGGCTCCTGGCCGGTGCCGCGCTCACGACCGCGACGATGACCACGTCGCACCCGGTCGCGCTCGTGGTGCTGTGGGTGGCCTCGCTCGTGCCGACCTGGCTCTCCACCCGAGCCACGCCGGGCGGACGCCCGACCGCCCGGGTGTACGCGCTCATGATGAGCATCGGTTGCGTCGTATTCGCGATCGGGGTGGGCTTGATGGCGATCGATCCGCCGTGGGCGAATGGGGCCGGCGTGCCCGGGGCCACCGGCGGATGGCTGGTGGCGTTGGCGATCATGATCCGCAAGGGGATCGTGCCCTTTCACTCCTGGTATCCAGCCCTCTTCGCCGCGGCTCCCATGTCGGCGGCACTTGCCGGCACCATGCCGCAGGTGGCGTCCTACGCCGCGGTGCGCCTGCTGGTCGGCCACGGCGACGGAGTCGGGGCGGAACTCGTCGTGCTGTCGCAGGCGGCGCTGGTCACGGCGGCCTACGG
>JBJTPO010000254.1:0-3029 GCA_046075145.1 Planctomycetota bacterium | reverse complement strand
CGGGCATCGGCTGTCGCGGCCCCGCCGCGCCCAGCCGATGCATGAGGTTGGTGAGAGCCGATGTTCCGCTCCGGTGCATGCCCAGCACGAGCACGCACCGGAGTTGCCCGCCGGGCGTATCGTCGACGGATTCCTCTGGCTGCCCACCGTGCATGCGATCCGCCACTCCCGGGAGTCGGCGCCGGTGACGCCGTCGAGGAACGCTATGATAAACGGCGGTTTCGTTGTCGTGTTGCCTGTCGGCCCGGTGAGCCGCGATGAGTCGTCTGCCGCTGTCGGTGATCGTCGCGTTTCACGACATGCAGCGGGAGGCCCCGCGCACGCTCCACTCGCTCTCTCCCGGTTACCAACGGGGCGTGTCTGCGGACGACTACGAGGTGCTCGCCGTCGATGTCGGATCGGAGCCGGCTCTCGAGGACGAGTACGTGCGGGCCGCCGGCCCCAGGTCACGGCTGTTGCGGTTTCCCCGCGGCCCATCCCCGGCCGCGGCGATCAATGCGGCCGTCGCCGAGTCGCGCGGAGACGCCGTGATGGTCTGCATCGACGGCGCGAGAATCCTCTCTCCCGGCATCGTGCGCTGGGCTCTTGCCGCGCTGCGGGGTTTCGCGGACCCGCTGGTGGCGACGGTCTCCTGGCATCTGGGCCCGAAGGTGCAGCACGAGTCGATGCTCGAGGGCTACGGCCAGGCTGCCGAGGATCGGCTCCTCGACTCGATCGACTGGCGGCGGGACGGCTATGCGCTGTTCACGGTTTCCAGCCTCGCGCAATCGAGCCGGGCTGGCTGGCTGGGGCCGATCGGTGAGAGCAATTGCATGGCCCTGCGACGCGACTCGTGGCACAGGCTCGGCGGGTACGACGAGCGGTTCACGTCCCCGGGCGGCGGATTCGTGAACCCCGATTTTTTCAACCGGGCCTGCGGTCTTCTCGGGCAGCCGGTGATCCTCCTCGGGGAGGGCACGTTTCATCAGTTCCACGGCGGCGTGGCGACGAACGTCCCCCGCGTCGGCCAACCGCTCAAGGCAATGGCTGAAGAGTACAAGCTGCTCCGGGGCGGCCCATTCACGCAGGCCCGGGTCCAGCCGACGCTGCTGGGAGGGTTCCATGAGACGACCGGGCCCTGGCTGGCACGGGCCGTGGAGGCCGCCCTGGCTGCAGGAGCGCCGCCCGGCCAATCCACTGATCAGCCGGTCGCGGCGTCGCCGCAGGCGAACAGTTCCTCGACGTAGCCGGCCCGCAGCCAGGACGGCGACCGCTCGAGGCAACGGACCCTCGACGAGTCAGGCAGCAGGCCGGGGAGGAAGGCCGCGCCCGGCGGCGTTCCGGCCGGCACTCGTGTCTCCTGGTTGAAGGAGAGGAACAGCCGGGTGCTGCTCGGGATGAGGTCGAGGTACCGACGGACGGTCTCGAGGTCGAGTTCCGGCAGCGAGTCCTGATTGAAGATCAGGTCGAAACGCCCCCCGGATCCGGCCAGGAACTCGAAGTCGGGCATGATGCGCACGGTGGGGCCTGTCGGTGGGGCGGGCTCGGCGAACAGGGTCAGCGGGTGGTTCGGCAGCGCCTGGGACAGGAAGTAAGCCTGCATCGCGTTGAGTTCCGGGAGGTCGACGAGCGTCAGCTCCCCACCGCCAAGCCCGCCGAGGATGCAAGCCACCAGGCCGATCCCGGGTCCGATCTCGCAGATGCGGCTCTGGTCGAGCGATCGGAGCGTGCGGTCCCGGAGCAACTGCCGGATCCGCAGGGCGGCGTACACCGCGGTGGTCGAGCGGACATGGACGACACCACCCCCGGCGGCCAGGCCGAACAGTCCGCCGCAGATGTTTGGCACCTGCAGCGGAACCCCGATCCGCGACTCGATGCGGGCCACGAGCTCGTCCAGCCTGGGCGGGGGTGCCGGCACGGTGGGTCGGCCCTCGGGGCACGACACACCCATGACGCCGAGCCACTCGGCCAGGCCGCAGACGCTGTCGGCGATCCAGAGGAGACGTTGCCGTCGCGACGACGGATTCGCGTGGATCACGTCGAAGGTCGGCTTCCCCTGAAAGAACCCGTGGCCGGCCTGCCGGATGGCGAGTTCCTGCAGATATGCGTTCAACGGCTCTGGGCGACCCGCCTCGAGGAGCGCGGTGAGCTCACCCATGTGGTCGCTGCGGATCCGCAGCCAGGGTCCGTCACGGACCACGCCCACGTCGCGCTCGGCCTGCTTCGCCCGGCGAAACGCCGTGATGATTCGCAGCAGGATGCCGGTATCCGGCCCACTCGCCGCCTGCGTCAGGCCGGCGGCCAGCTCACTCTCCCGCAACCAGGGACGGCGCTGCTCGATCAGGGCGGTATGATCCATCGACGCGAGCGTACGACGATCCCGCAGAAACCGGCAAGGTCCGGGCCTGCGCATGCCATCGGGCGATACCTCCGTGGAGCGCGGCCTCCGTCGCGAGCTTTCGATGAACACGTCATCGGGTGAACCGCCACGGGACGGCCAGCGAGTGGTCGCGATCCTGGGCATGCATCGCAGCGGCACGAGCCTGCTGGCGGGCACCCTGCAGCAGTGCGGCCTCGAACTGGGCGACGTCAACACCCAGGCCCCCGCCAACGAGAAGGGCAACCGCGAATCATGGCTCTTGATGGCGTTGCACGAGGATCTGCTGCGCAAGGCGGGCGGATTCTGGCACACCCCTCCGGTGCGGCCCGTGATCTGGACGCGGCTGCACGAAGCCATGCGCAGGCTCTTCATCGACGAGTTTGCGGGCATTCCCCTCTGGGGGTTCAAGGATCCGCGCTTGCTCCACCTCCTGGATGGCTGGCTGGAGGTTCTGCCCGAGCTCGAGACGGTGGGGATATTCCGGCATCCGCTGGAAGTCGCCGAATCGCTGAGGAAGCGGACTCCGAGCCTGTTTCCGGGGGACGCGGCCGAACGGCTCTGGCTGGACCACAACCGGCGACTCCTGGCCTGGCATGACCGCACCGGCTGCCCGCTTCTGGAGTTCGTCGCGGATCGGGCTGCGTTCCACGCGGCGACGGTGGCGGTGGCG
>JBJTPO010000253.1:0-1963 GCA_046075145.1 Planctomycetota bacterium | reverse complement strand
GGTCAAGGACGTGCAGCCGAAGTTCAACAGCGACCTCAAGGACGACAAGACCTTCCCCTACCTCCAGATCACGACCCACGAGGATTTTCCCCGCGTCGAGTTCACGCGGACGCCGCGACAGAAGGGGGTCAAGCTCTACGGGCCCTTCACGAGCGCCGGCAGCCTCCGCGGCGCGATCGTGGTACTCCAGCGGATCTTCAAGTTTCGCACCTGCACGCTCGACATCGACGCCGACGACGAACGCTGGCGGTGGTTCCGCCCCTGCCTCCTGGCGTCGATCGACCAGTGCACGGCGCCCTGCAACCTCCGGATCTCGAAGGAGGACTACCGTCGCGACATCAACCGCCTGAAGACCTTCCTCGATGGCGGCAAGCAGCGATTGCTCGAGGAGATGAAGGCGGAGATGCTCGCGGCCTCGGGCCGGCTCGAGTTCGAGCGGGCGGCCCGGCTCCGCGACGAGATCAGGCTGCTCGAGACGCTCGACCAGCGCGGGGATCTCGAGGAGCACGTGCAGCCGGAGGTGTTTCTCGTTGATCCCAAGAAGGGGCTCGCGGGGCTGCAGAAGGTCTTGGGCCTCGCCGCCCCGCCACGGGTGATCGAGGGGGTCGACATCGCCCACCTGGCGGGCAACGAGACGGTCGCCAGCCTCGTGCAGTTCATCGACGGCCTCCCCTTCAAGCCGGGCTACAAGCGGTATCGAATCAAGGGCGTGGACGGCATCGACGACTTCAAGAGCATCCACGAAGTCGTGTCTCGCCGGTTCGCGCGGCTCGTCCGCGAGGGAGCCTCGCTGCCCGACGTGTTCCTGGTGGACGGCGGCAAGGGCCAGCTCTCAGCCGCCCTCGACGCGCTCGAGAGCCTCGGGGTCGAGGCCCCGTGCGTGATCTCGCTGGCCAAGCGGGAGGAGGAGGTCTTCCTGCCCGGGCGGTCGGAGCCCCTGCGTCTCTCTCGCGACTCCTTCTCGCTCCGCCTCCTGGAATACGTCCGTGACGAGGCCCACCGCTTCGCCCAGCACTATCACCACCTCCTTCGCGGCAAGCGCACGCTCGAGGAGTAGCGTCATCAGCCAACGGAAGCAGGGGCAGCCCCGAGCCCCCTACCGACTGGCCATGTCGCAGGAGATTCCGCCCGCCGCCGGCACGTAGCAGACGCTGGCATAGTCCATCACCATCCGATGGGCGCTGAACCGCCAGGCGAGCGAACTGATCGAGTTCATCATCATCCTGATCCAGGCCCGTGGCAGGCCGTCGACATCCCGCTCGTAGAACAGCGGGATCACCTCCTTGGTGAGCGTCGCGAACAGCGCCTCGCCGTCACGGCGGTCGGTGATCTCGTCGTTGAAGTGGGTCTCGCCCCGGCCGATCGCGAAGCCGTTGCGGCCGTCGAAGGCCTCGGCCCACCAGCCATCGAGGATCGAGCAGTTGAGGCCGCCGTTGAGCACCACCTTCTGCCCGCTCGTGCCCGAAGCCTCGAGCGGCCGACGCGGGTTGTTGAGCCACACGTCCACGCCCTGCACGAGGTGCCGGGCCACGTTGATGTCGTAGTCCTCGACGAACACCAGCCGGCCGGCGAACCGCGGATCGTGCCGGAGGTTGGCGATCTTGCGGATCAGCCCCTTGCCCGGCTCGTCGGCCGGATGGGACTTGCCGGCGTAGATGATCTGGATCGGCCGATCCGGATCGGCGATCAGCGAGTGCAGCCGGTCGAGGTCGGAGAGCAGGAGGTCGGCCCGCTTGTAGGTGGCGAACCGCCGGGCGAAGCCGATCGTGAGGATGTTGGGATCGAGCACCGTGCGGGCCTGCTCCACCGCCTCGTCACACTCGCCCCGCCGCCGGCACTGCCGGGCCAGCCGCCGCCGCACGAACTGCAGCAGCAGGTTCTTGAGGGCGTAGTGCGTCTCCCACAGCTCGCCGGGGTCGCACTCGTGGATCTTCTGCCAGACGTCGGGCCCGCCCATCTGCCG
>JBJTPO010000252.1:0-3544 GCA_046075145.1 Planctomycetota bacterium | reverse complement strand
TCGGCCGCGCCCTCGGCTTCCGGCTCGCCGGGGTCGGCAGCGCGGTACCCGATACGGTCGTGCCCAACGCCGATCTCGCCAGGCTGGGCTGCGACCCCGAGTGGATCGTGGCCCGATCGGGCATCCACCAGCGTCGGCATGCGGCCCCGGGCATCGCAACCAGCGACCTGGCGGCGATGGCCGGCCGTGTGGCCATCGGTCAGGCGGGCGCGACCGCGGCCGACATCGACCTGCTCGTGCTCGGCACGTTCACGCCCGACACGTGCATCCCCTCGACCGCCTGCGTCGTCCAGGAGGCGCTCGGGCTCGACGCCCCGGCGATGGACGTCACCGCCGCCTGTGCGGGCTTCGCCTATGCGCTCGTCACGGCCGCGCAGTTCCTCGCGGCCGGAACCAGCCGGCGGCCGCTGGTGATCGGCGCCGACACCAACTCCCGGTTCGTCGATCCCGAAGACGTGAAGACCTGGCCACTGTTCGGCGACGGCGCCGGGGCCGTGGTGCTCGAGGCGAGCGGGCCCGCGCCGGCGGGCCGCGAGCGGGGTCTGCTGGCGTTCGCGCTCGGCTCGGACGGTCGCGGGGCGGGCCTGCTCGCCTGCCCGATGAGCGGCTCGCGGCAGCCGGTCTCCGCCGAGGGGCTCGCCCGCCGGGAGCAGTTCATGAAGATGGACGGCCGGGCGGTCTTCAAGTGGGCGATCCGGCTGGCCGAGGAGAACATCGCCGCGGTCGTCGAGCGGGCCGGCGTGCCGCTCGAGGCCGTCGATTTGTTCGTGCTCCACCAGGCGAACGCCCGGATCCTGGAGGGCATCCGGACGGCGCTGGGTCTGCCCGAGGAGAAGGTGTTCATGAATCTCGACCGCTACGGCAACACGTCCAGCGGCTCGATCCCGCTGGCGCTCGACGAGGCCTGGCGGACCGGCCGCATCGGCCCGGAGAGCACGGTGGTGGTGTGCGGCTTCGGCGGCGGCCTGGCCTGGGGCACCGCCTGCTGGCGGCTCTGAGGCGGGCCTCGCGCGCACGGCTCGGGGTTGCCCATGCCGTGTCGCCGGACGCTCGCTTCGGCATCCTGCCTTCGCTCGCCCGGAGGAAAACTCGCTGCGCAACAGGCACCAACCCGCGAAGCAGATTGGTCGGCTGCGCTCGGTTTCCTACGCCGGCTCCACGGCACGGGCAACCCCTCGCGGAGCCCTTGTTCCGATTGGGATGGGCAACCCATTGCGGCCTTTTGTTTGATGCAACCTAGGTGACGCGTTTTCTTGGGCGACGCTCCGGGAAGCTGGGGGTGGAAGCCGGAGGAGCCTGGAGATTTCGCTCGTTTGACGTGGGGGAGGGAAGGCGGGGTGTGCGAAATATCCCAGCGACGGAGGCTTTCACCCCCAGCGACCCACACGGTTGGAGGTTGAGCCTCCCTTCGCTGTGCTCTCGATTCGGATACGATTTTCGGCGAACCAATGCGGCTGTTGTCAGCTCGTCACCCTCGAGGGTCGCCTTCCATGTCTGATGTCGCCGTCAAGACGCTGCCCGCGCGGAAGGACGTGCGGGCGGGGGATACGTGGGATCTCGCGAGCCTGTTTCGCTCCGACGCGGACTGGGAGGAGGCGCTGCAGGTCTGGGAGGATCGGATCCCGCAGTTCGCCCCCTACGCGGGAACCCTGGGTGATTCACCCGAGCGGCTGGCCGAGTGCCTGGCCCACGACCTGGCCTTCGATCGCGAGGGAGACCGGCTCGGAACCTACGCCCACCTCCGTGCCAGCGAAGACACGACCGCCGCCGACGCGCAGCGGATGACGGGCCGCTTCCAGCACGTGGCCACGCGAGCCGGTGCGGCGGCCAGCTTCATCCGGCCCGAGATCATGGCGATCGAGCCGGCGAAGCTGGCATCCTGGATGCAGCTGCCGGTGCTCGCGGCCTACCGGCTCCTGCTCGAGCGGATGGTGCGGAACCGACCGCACGTGCTCTCCGAGCGGGAGGAGAAGCTCTTGGCCATGCAGGGCACCTTCGCCGGCACGGCCGGCAAGGCCTTTCGCCAGCTGACCGACGCCGACTTGAAGTTCGGCTCGGTCACCACCGGCAAGGGAGAGCGGGTCGAGCTCTCGAACGCCACCTTCACCACGCTCCTCCACGACACGACGTCGGAGGTGCGAAAGACCACGTTCCACCAGTTCTACGCGCAGTACGAGGCCCACGCCAACACGCTCGCCGCCACGCTCTCGGGCTCGAACGAACTCGACATCTACGCGGCGCGGGTCCGCAACTACCCCAGCGCCGTCGAGGCGGCGCTGTTCCAGGACCACGTCCCGCTGGCCGTCTACGACCAGTTGATCTCGGCCGTCCGGGCCCACCTGCCGGCGGTGCACCGCTACTACGACCTCCGGCGCCGGGTGCTGAAGCTGCCCGAGATCCACTTCTACGACTGCTACGTGCCGCTGGTGCCCGAGCTCGAGCGGAAGCACACCTGGGACGAGGCGGTGGACGTGATCGTGACGGCGCTCCAGCCGCTGGGGAGCGAGTACGGCACCCGGATGGAACGGGGCCTGCGGGGTCGGTGGTGCGACCGCTATCCCAACGCTGGCAAGCGGTCGGGCGCCTTCAGCTCCGGCACCTACGACTCCGATCCCTACATCCTGATGAACTATCAGGATGACGTGATCGAGCACGTGTTCACGCTGGCTCACGAGGCGGGCCACTCGATGCACACCCGCTACTCGGCCGAGGCGCAGCCCTACCAGTATTCGGGCTATACGATCTTCGTGGCCGAGGTGGCGAGCACCTTCAACGAGCAGCTCCTCACGCGGCTGCTGCTCGAGCGGGCCCGCTCGAAGCCGGAGCGGGCGGCGATCATCGCCCGGGAGATCGACTCGATCCGGGGCACGATCGTGCGGCAGGCGATGTTCGCCGAGTTCGAGCGGCGGAGCCACGCCTGCGCGGAGCAGGGCGAACCGCTCACGCTCGAGCGGCTCCGGTTCATCTATCGCGAGCTGCTCGACGCCTACTTCGGCCCGAACTTTGCGGTCGACCGCGAGCTGGAACTCGAGTGCCTGCGGATTCCCCACTTCTACAGTGCGTTCTACGTCTACAAGTACGCGACCGGTCTCTCGGCGGCGATCACCCTGGCCAAGCAGGTGGCCGAGGGCGTGCCGGGGGCGCTTGCCGCCTATCTCGGCTTCCTCAAGGGAGGCTCGTCGAAGTGGCCGCTCGACCTGCTCCGTGACGCGGGCGTCGATCTCGAGAGCCCCGAGCCCGTTGCCACGGCCCTGACCCGCTTCGGCGAGCTCGTGGACGAGCTCGCCGGCTTGTTATAGCGCCCGGCTGGCCATCCATGGCCCCGCCGGGCTTGGCTGCCCTCGTGCCTTCGGCCCCTGCCGCCTTCCCTGAGGCTGCTGGTGTGGCTGCAGGTAGGGGCTGCGCTGATGATGCTGCAGCCGCACCACCGCTCGACCAGCACACCCACACAGGGCAGCAGCAGCAGGGGCAGGCTACCGGTATGGCGCCAAGGTGGCAGCAGCAGCCGGGAGGGGGGCAGGACGGGGTCCTGGGTGGCGAGCAG
>JBJTPO010000251.1:0-2781 GCA_046075145.1 Planctomycetota bacterium | reverse complement strand
GCCCACTTGGTGACCCTTGAGATGGTCAGGCGAAACTTCATCGACAATCCTGAGGAAGCCCTGAAGAAGGTGCTGGGGGCCTTTGACCGTCGCGTGAAAGAATGCCCGGGGCATGATTTCGGAAAGGCCCAAACGCCGCAGGGCGCCGGCATCCTCCAGAACTGGCTTGCTGGGCGGCTCGCGACCGAAGAGAAAGGGGGTATGAGCATGACGCTCCCGGGCCACGAGACGATTGCGGCGTCGTTTGACTTGTACGTCAAGAAACGTCATGCCGAGGATCCAAACACGCCGAAGGACGGCGCGGCGTGGCTAGAGACATTGAAACCCATCAAAGATGCCGGTGAGTGGAAGAAACACTTTTCCGAGCCGTTGGGCCGCTGGGCGGCCTGGTTCCGTCCGCAGTTCGAGAAGCAGTGGCAGGAGTATGCGGAAGCCTTTGCAGGGCCTTTGAAGACCTCGCCGCAGGTCCGGATCGACGCGATCACGAGCCTGGCCTATGACGAGGCGGGCAAGGAGTACCCCGTGCCCTTGGTGGTGTTCGATGGGAAATCTCCGCCGCAACGCCCCTCCGGCGGTGGCGGTCAGGCGGCAAGCAAGTCGCAGTCATCCAGCAGCCCGGCGGTGGGACCGGATGACGACTGACCCGAACGTTTCCATGAAGCCTCCCCCGCCACTGCCGCCGCATGCCGGATCTCGAGCCCCGGCGCCTCGCTCGCCCGAGGCAGCCGTTCATGGAAGGTTCCCCTGGCTGCTGCCGGCCCTGGCGGTGACGGCCGTAGCGGCGATCGTCGGCATTGGGCTCGGGTTGCTCGTGGTGCGGCTGGCCGCCCGGCCTTCATCTCCCGCCACTGCCGAAACCCATGACGGTCGGGGTGAAGGCCAGGTCGGATTGCCGCCCCGTCGCGAGCCGGCCCTCGGCCCGCTGCGCCGCCGGCCACGAGGCGAGCGGAATGGCACGACAGCCGCCGACGCGGCCGCTCTGCCGGAGGAAGCGTCTGAAAGGGAAGCGGACGTTGCGGCACATGAGCCTAGCGCGCCTCCGGCCGTGGCGGATGACGACGAGAACCAGGCGGAAGAGTCGATGGCCGGGGCGGATGATTCCGCGGAACGGGCGCCGAGGGTGGGAATGCTCGCCCTTCCCGAGGCGGTCGATCTGTTTGGCTTCGTCGGCGCGGGCCTCGACCACGATCCGCAGAGCAAGGTCGATCTTGGGCCTTGCCCGGCCGAAACGGCAGCGGCGCTCCGCATCGCGATCGCCCCGCCTGCCCATCTGCCGGCCGAGGAACGGCGCGAGTGGTCGGTCCAGCGGCTCGATGGCGAAGGCGAGGGCTGGCGGATCGTGTCGCCCGGCCAAGGTCTCGACGCCACGCCCGGGAACGAAACGCTCGCGACGGTCCGCGTGATCGACGGTCGAATCGAGGTGAGTGCGGATCCTCGGCTCGACCCCATGCAGCGCGGCCTGCTTGCCACCTCCGTGCTTCTTGTCCAGACGGATGAGGGCAACGAATGGCAGCCGGTCCGCCTGGTCAAGCCGCGGCCGCTGGAGCCGATCACCATGCCTCCGCTCGGGCGAACGTCGGAGGTGCTGGACTTGCCGCTTCCCGAGCCGCTCGCGCCGGTCGGCTTGCCCGAGGGCTCACAGGTCGTCGTCCGGGTCGGCGACGAGGAGGTCAGGTTGGACGTCCCGCAGGTGGATGGCGAGAGCGTCGACATCGGCGAGTTGGGGCCGCAGGAGATGCTCGTGGCTCGGCTCGCGGTCGTGCCGGGCGCGGAGGCCGGTCGCCGCCCAGCGGTCGTGGTGACACCGGGTATTGCCGACTCGACGGACTCTCCGGGCGACCAAAGCAAGCGACTCGGAAAGCTGGCGAAGCTCGCCACCAAAGATCCAGCCGATGCAGTCAGGCGCCTGGCTCAGGCGTGGGAGGCGTTCATGACGGCCAAGCAGAGAGTGAGCCTGCGGGATGCGGCGGCACGGCCGCGAGGCTTGTTCGACTGGCTGAAGTTGCCGCTGCCGGTTCAGGACGGGTATCCCCTGGGCCTCGCCGAGGGCACGATGTCCGCGGCATTCGATGCGTTTCTGGCCAGCGAGGGAGGGCGGCTGTTGCCGCCATCGGCGGCCTTTTGGCAGCAGGAATCGGAATCGATCCTGAAGGCAGTCGACCTCGGAGTCATACCCTTCCAGCAGGCTTCATCGGAGTGGCTGCAGACCTACCAGCAGCCCCTTCAGGAATGGTGGGCGGATTACGGACCGCGGACGCAAAAAACGGTCCTCGCGGGCCTCGAACAGCTGCGGGAACTTGCCGCGCGTGAGGTCGAGATTCGCGTGGTGAAAGTGTCCACGGAGGCGGTCGATCCTGATGGCGGCCGCCACGAGGTGGTTCTGGTCATGTTTGCCCCCAAGCCGGCCGCCCCGCCCGCGGTCGGCAGCGCGGGGCCGGTGGGCTTGGATTGAGAGAGGAGACACCGTGGCAAGTCCCAGCTCCCCGCAGCGACGCCGCCCACCCCCGCTGGCTTCAGCATCGGATTCGCCCACGAGGAGCCGGTTCAGGGCGGGCCCATCGCTGATGATCGGGATTGGCGGCGTGGGAGTCGGCCTGCTCGTCGGACTGGTGATCGCCTTCACGCGGAATGCGCCTGAGCGCACGCCGTCGACCGATTCCGCCGAGGGTCGGCCGTGGCCTCCGATCGAAGACGGCAGACGCTCCGAGGACTACCGCAAGGCAGCCGTCGGGAAAGACGCGAAACCGCCGTCGGCCCCCGGCGGCGACGACCTGCGGCAGC
>JBJTPO010000250.1:0-6178 GCA_046075145.1 Planctomycetota bacterium | reverse complement strand
ATCACGAACCCGGAGCCGCTCGCCCTTGGCCGCCGACACGTCCGCCCGCATCGCCGTGTACACCGGCTCGTTCGACCCGATCACGCTCGGCCACCTCGACGTGATCGGGCGGGCCGCCCGGATCTTCGACCGGATCGTGGTCGGTGTCGGGATCAACCCCGACAAGCATCCCTTGTTCTCGCTCGAGGACCGGGTGCGGTTGGTACGGGAATCCCTCGACGGCCTCGGCAACGTGGGCGTGGAGCTGTTCAGCGGCCTGTCGGTGGCCTTCGTGCGGGAGCAGGGCGCGCAGGTGCTCCTGCGGGGCGTGCGGTCGCTGACCGACATCGAGGCCGAGTTCACCATGACGCTCGCCAACCGGCGGCTCGACGCGGGCGTGGAAACGGTGTTCCTGATGGCCGACGCCGCCTACTCCCACATCTCGTCGTCGCTGCTGAAGCAGATCACGCCGCTTGCCGACGACGAGGCGCTCCTGAAGTTCGTGCCGGCCCCGGTCGTGAGGGCCCTGCGGACAAAGTTCGCCGCCGAGTGACCGGCCGGGCTATGGGCTGCCGATGACCCTCGCCGGATGGTCACAGCGCCTTGGGTGACGCAGGCTCGGGGCGGCCGGTCCCTGTCGCCCGGACGCTCCCTGCGGGCATCCTGCCCTCCGGTCGCTCCATGCTAGCTCGCTTCGGCATCCTGCCTGCGCTCGCTATCAAGGCCGGCTCCAGGGAACCGGCCACCCCTCGCAGCCCAACGGTCGAGGAAGCGGCAGACCGATGCGGCGGATTCGTCTCAACGCACGCCGCGCGCCAGAACGCGCACGAAAACGCCCGCCGAGTTGAACTCCACGCCCGGATGCCCGCCGAGCTCTAGCTCGGCGCGCCGCCGCCCAGCGGCGGTCCTGCGAGCCCGGAGGTGCGAGCAGCAGGCCGGCCGGGCACACCTCGGCTGTGCCCGCGCCGGCCCAAGCGAAAACGGGCAGGATGCCCGTGTTTCGCGTGCATCACTGAAACATCATGCTGACCGACTCGTTGCGGTGGATCCGCTTGATGGCCTGGCCGAGCAGGCTGGCGACCGAGAGCACCTGGATGTTGGGCAGCATCTTGCCCGGCGTCAGGGGGATCGAGTCGGTGATCACGATCGACTGGAAGGGGGCGTTCTTGAGCCGCTCGATCGCCGGCCCCACCAGCAGCCCGTGGGTGGCGAAGGCGTGGATCGCCCGGGCGCCGTGCTTGTGAAGCACGTCGGCGGCGCCGCAGATCGAGCCGGCCGTGCTGATCATGTCGTCGAACAGGATCGCGGTCTTGCCCTCGACGGAGGCCCCGATGATGTTCGTGCTCTTGATCGTCTCGGCCGACAGCCGCCGCTTGTCGATGATCGCCAGCGGCGCGCCGATCCGGTTGGCGTGTCCGACCGCCCGCTTGATGCCCCCCTCGTCGGCACTGACGACGACCAGGTCCTCCTTGGGGATCTCGAGCGAGTGGAGGTGGTTGTTGAGCACGGGCGCGGCGTAGAGGTGGTCCACCGGCACGTCGAAGAAGCCCTGGATCTGGGCGGCGTGCAGGTCCATCGCCAGGACGCGGTCGGCACCGGCCCGGGTGATCAGGTTGGCCACGAGCTTGGCGGTGATCGGGACACGGCCGGCGTCCTTGCGGTCTTGGCGGGCGTAGCCGAAGTAGGGGATCACGGCGGTGATCCGGAAGGAGCTGGCTCGCTTGAAGCTGTCGATCATCACGAGCAGCTCCATGATGTGCTCGTTGACCGGCGGGCAGGTCGGCTGGACGATGAACACGTCGCGACCGCGGACGTCCTCGTCGATCTTGCAGGAGATCTCGCCGTCGGGGAATCGCCCCAGCGAGATCTTGCCCATGGGCAGGTTCAGGTAGCGGCAGATGTCCTGCGTCAGGGCCGGGTTGGCCGGCCCTGAAAAGATCTTCAAGTCGTTCATGGTGATCGCTCGAAAGGCGACGGGGGGGCTGCGGAGACCGCGGCCCGGAAGCCCCACTGTGACGCCACTGCCGCCGCGGTTCAAGCCTCCACCCTGGCTCCCCTGACGTGTCGCCGTGTCGGTCGCGGCGGTTGTCGCCCAGACGCCGCGGCCGGGAACGCCGCTGCTTGCAATAATGTACGCCCGTATATAAGCTCCTTTATGAATGCCCTCGCCCCGGAGGCCCTCACATGACGAGCGAACAACTCAAGGCGACCCTTCGCCATCAGCCGTTTCAACCCTTTACGATTCGCATGGTCGACGGACGAGCATTTCACGTTCCGCATCCAGAATGGGTCATCGTCTCCCCATCCGGCCGGACCGCGATCGTGTTCGAGCAGGATGACAGCCACAGCGTGCTTGACTTGATGCTCATGAACGAGCTCAAGGTGCCGGCCGGCCCCACGAGAATCCCGTAATGCCAAGCCATGTCGTCACGCTGATCTCCCCCCATCCGGGCGTCGCCGCCGATCCGATCGTCGACATCGCGACAGGGCGGCTGGCCGTCCGCAGCCGCAGGCTCGCCGGTGGCCGGCGCGAGGGCGTCCTGCTCGTGGAGCTCGTGGCCGGTGACACGCGGGTCTTCATCCTGCCCGACCGCGGCCTCGGCATCTGGAAGATGATCTGCGGCGGGGTCGAGCTGGGCTGGCAGTCGCCCGTGGCGGGGCCGGTGCACCCGGCGCTCGTGCCGCTCGGCGAGCCCTCGGGCCTCGGCTGGCTCGACGGCTTCGACGAGCTCGTGGCCCGCTGCGGCCTGGTGAGCAACGGCGCCCCCGACTTCGACGCGAGCGGGCGGCTCGTGCACGGCCTGCACGGCCGGATCGCGAACCTACCCGCCCACGAGCTCTCGATCACGATCGACGAGGCGGCGGGCACGATCTCGCTTTCGGGCGCGGTCGACGAAACGCGGTTTCTGATCCACGCGATGCGGCTGGAGACCACGCTCGCGCTCTCGGCCGACCGGCCGCGGATCGCCTGGACCGACACGGTCACGAACCTCTCCGCCCGCCCGGCCACGATGCAACTGCTCTATCACGTGAACCTCGGGCCTCCGCTGCTCGGCGCCGGGGCCGAGGTGGTGGCGGCGATCGACGAGCTCGCACCCCGCGACGCGACGGCCGCGGCCGACGTCTCCACCTGGAACCGCTACGACGCCCCGCGGGCCGGCCGCAGCGAAGACGTGCACTTCGCCCGCATCCGCCCCGACGCTGCCGGCATGGCCTCGGCCCTGCTCGTGGCCCCCGACGGCGGGCAGGCCGCGGGGCTCTCCTGGCGAGCTGACACGCTCCCTTGCTTCGCCCTCTGGAAGAATCAGGGCGCGGTCGCCGACGGCTATGTGACCGGCCTGGAGCCGGCGACGAACCATCCCAATCCACGATCGTTCGAGGAGTCGCAGGGGCGGGTCGTGCCGCTCGGGCCGGGAGAGAGCGTACGGTTCGAACTCGCCCTCGAACACCTCACGGGCGCTCGATTGGCGGAGCGCCGCGCCGCGATCACAGCCCTGGCCGCCGCCCCGGCGAAGATCCACGCCCAGCCCCGGCCCGGCTGGTCAGCGGCGTAAGCCGAGAAACCGGCAGGCACGGGCTGACGGGCGACCCTTTCAAGATCGCCCGGCCGAAAAGCCGACTTCTCCTGCATGCCTGTCCAAATCCGCGCGGTTCGCCTCGTCCTCGCCAGCCTGATGTCGGCCGCCGCCTGTTGCCTGTCGGCGCCCGCATCGGCCCAGCCGCCGCTGCTCGGCCCCACCACGTCGCAAGCGATGCCCGCCTCCACGACGTGGCCGGCCGCGCCGCCCGCGCGGATCTACGTGCTCCCGTTTCGGATGGATCCGGCCCTGCAGCAGCAACTCGCCCAGCAGGCGGCCCCGGTCATCCCGCAGGGGCCGGTGCGGTCGCTCTTCGCGTCGCGGCCCCGCGTGGTCGATGCGGTCACGGGCTACGACCGCAGCGAGCCGCCGGGCGTCGCGGTGGCCCGGCTCGTGGCGGAGGAGATGGCGAGCGCGGGCTGGCCGGCCGTCTTCTGGAGCGAGGCCACCCAGCCCCCGGCCGACGGCTGGCGGCTCTACGGCGAGGTCGTGAACCTCGACGAGGGCAGCGCCATGGCCCGCAACATGATCGGCTTTGGCGCTGGCAACGCGACGCTCGGCATCGACATCGCGCTGGCCGATCCGGCCACCGCGGGCGGCCGGCCCTTCTTCGTGCTCGACAGCTCGGACCGCGGCCGGCGGGCCCCCGGCACGCTCGCCATCGGCGCCGTGGCCGGATTCAATCCGGCGGTCGTGGCGGGTAAGATCGTTGCGTCCAACAGCGGCCTCGCCGACGTCACGCAGCAGCGGCGGATGGCCGACGAAATCGCGAACGCGGTGGCCGACGCCGTCAACGCCCGGGCCGCACAACCGGCCCGTTGAGCCGGTCCGTCCAGGTGGCCGGGCTCGTTGGTCACATCGGCGTCTTGAAGCCCATCGCCCGCACGACGCACCAACCCTTCACGCCCTCGAAGATCGAGAACGCCCCGCCGGCGAGGCAGCCGAGCCCAGCCCAGGTTGCCCACGACGGCAGCGAGCCGAACTGCGCCGCGGCGACGAGGCCGCTGCCGACCGCCGCCGTGAGGAGGCCGGTGATGATCCGGGCCACGCGGCCCCGGCCGTCGATGTTGCACTGCATGGCGGGGCGGTCTCCGGTGTGCGAATCCTGACGCCATCATAGGCCCCGGCGGTCGCCACGGGTTGGGTTCGTCCCAGCCGCGGTGCCATGGGGGCCGGTGATCACAAACCCGTACGGCTGGGCGCTGCAGCAGTGGCGGCGGGATTCCATCCCGCCGAAATCGGGCGGGTTCCCGATGGGGTGCCGGCATTCATGCAGGGGCGATCCCCGGATTCCGCGGGTTGGAAACCCGCGGCCGCTCTCCATGCATCCCTGGCCACTCTCCGTGCATCACTGGCCACTGGGCACGGCTTCCCAGCCGCCGACAGCGGCCACCAGGGCTGCGGCCAGGGCGAGCCGGTAGAGAATGAAAGGCCAGAGGGTGTGGCTGGTGAGCATTCGCAGCAGCCAGCGGATCGACACGTAGCCCGCAATCCCCGCCACGAGCGTGCCCACCACGGCCGCCAGGATGTCATCGCCAGTGGCCAGGATCTCGTGCCTCGCCCGCCAGGCCTCGAGCAGCCCAGCGGCCCCGACGGCGGGCAGCGAGAGGAGAAACGAGAACCGGGCCGCGGTGCGCCGGTCGAGCCCGGTGATCATCCCCGACGAGATCGTGGTGCCGCTGCGCGAGGCTCCCGGAATGAGCGCGAGCACCTGGGTGAGCCCCATCGCGATCGCGTCGGAGAGTCGCACCGCCTCGAGGCCGTCGCGGCCCGCGCCGCCCCGCCGGGACCGCACAAGCGCGACCACCTCAGCGGCCGCCATCAGGATCGCGCCCCCGAGTACCGCGGCGGCGACCACGCCGAGCCCGCGGGCGTCGCCCCGGATGAAGTCCCGCGCCGCCAGGCCCACCGCCACGATCGGCATCGTGCCGAGCACGATCATGACCGCCACCCGCGACTCCACGGTCGCCCAGGGGCGACCGGAGGCCACCCCCGCCACGAAGCCCCGCACGAGGGCGACCACATCGTGCCGCATGGCCAGGAGCACGGCCGCGAGCGTGCCGCACTGGATCAGCGCCGAGTAGGCCGCGCCGGGGTCATCCCAGCCGAGCGCCGCCGGCACCAGCCGCAGGTGGGCCGTGCTCGAAATCGGCAGAAACTCGGTGAGCCCCTGCACCAGGCCGAGCACGATTGCTTCGAGGAGCGACATGGAAAAAGCCTACCAGTGGAGCACCGGCCAAGGAGGTGCCGCCGTGGCAAACCGGCAGCAGCCGACGTGGATGGCGTCATCCCCCCGGCTCGCGCCGGGGGGCTTTCATTGGGCAAATCGCCGTCGCTATACTTCGCGGTTCCGCTCAACCCAGGAATCCCGCATGTTTCGCAACCTCAGCACCTTCGGTCTCCCCCTCTCCGGTCGCCCCAGCGAACTCATCGAACTCGCGCTGTCGTTCGGCTTCGACGGCATGGACATCGACCTCCTCGACCTGGAGAAGCAGGCCGCGATCTACGGCGTGGAGCACGCCCGGCGGCTGATGGTCAGCGCCCGCCTCAAGAGCGGCTCGTTCCGGCTGCCGGTGCGGCTCGACGCGGCCGAAAAGGAGTTCGAGGCCGAACTCGCCGAA
>JBJTPO010000249.1:0-9999 GCA_046075145.1 Planctomycetota bacterium | reverse complement strand
GCTCGTCGTGGAGGGGCTGTCGTTCCACGTCGGCAGCCAGTGCACGAACCCGGAGAACTACGTGCAGGCGCTCAACCTCTGCGCCGGCATCTTCAATGAGGCCAAGTTGCGGGGCTTCGAGCTCAAGCTGCTCGACATCGGCGGCGGTTTCCCGGCCGCCTACGATGCGAGCGTGCCCAAGTTCGCCACGCTCGCCAAGAAGATCAACACGAGATCGACCGACTGTTTCCGAAGTCGATCGAGATCCTGGCCGAGCCGGGCCGGTTCCTCGTGGCCTCGGCCGGCACCGCCGTCTCCAAGATCATCGGCAAGGCCAACCGCAACGGGAAGCGGTCGTACTACATCGACGACGGCGTCTACCACACCTTCTCGGGCGTGATCTTCGACCACTGCACCTACCATCTCAAGAGCTTCAAGCGGGGCGCCCCGCAGATCTGCTCCGTGTTCGGACCGACCTGCGACGCCCTCGACACGATCAGCCTGGCCGAGCAGCTGCCCGACCTCGAGATCGGCGACTACCTCTACAGCGAGAACATCGGGGCCTACTCGGCGGCGAGTTCCACCCACTTCAACGGCTTCCCGCCGGCGAAGGTGGTGCACGTGAACCGCTGACGACCGGGAGGCTTGGAGCCGGGTTGCAACCCGCGGGCGGCGGGCCTAGAACACCGCCCATGCCGGGGATACTTCTCGCCGCCGCCGCAGTCGACACCTGGCCATTCGTGGTGCTCGTGGCCGCGGTAGCCGCGGTGATTCTCGGCGTGGTGGCCCTCCGGCTCCATCCCTTCGTGGCGTTGCTGGCCGCGGCGCTCTTGGCCGGTGGGCTCGCCGACGGCCTGCCTCCCGACGCCAAGCGGCCCGACAAGGGTCAACTGGTGCGCGCCGTCGAGCTGACGGCCGAGGGCTTCGGGCGGACCGCGGGCGGCGTGGCGATCGTGATCGGCATGGCCGTCATCATCGGCATGGCCCTGACTGAAAGCGGGGCGGCCGACAAGGTGGTCCGCCGGTTCCTGGCGGTCTGCGGCACGAGCCCGGTCGGCATCTCCCTGGCAATCGTGATCGCGACCTACATTCTCTCGATCCCGATTTTCTTCGACAGCATGTTCATGCTGATGGTGCCCGTCGCCCTGGCGCTCGCCCTGCGGACCGGCGGCCACTTCACGCTCTACGTGCTGGCGATCTGCGCCGGGGGAACCGTGACCCACGCCCTCACGATCCCCCACCCCGGGCCGATCTTCATGGCTGAGAACCTGGGCATCGACGTGGGCCTGTCGATCTGGATCGGGATCGTGGCGGGCATCGTGCCCGTGCTGGCGGGCTGGCAGGCCTGCTGCTGGCTTGATCGACGCACCCCGGTGCCGGTCCGCGACACCGGCAGCGTCTCCCTGGCCGATGCCCGCACGATCATGGAGCGGCCCGAGTCGCAACTGCCGTCCCTGGGAGCGTCGCTGCTGCCGATCGTGCTGCCAATCCTGCTCATCAGCATGGCCTCGGCCACCGACGTGATCCGTCAGGGGGCCGCGCGGGACGCCGCCGGCTGGGCCGCCAGCGCGATCGCCGCCTGCGGAGGACCGGAGCGATTCCGCGGATTGGCGGGCTGGCTCGAGTTCGTGGGCAACAAGAACGTGGCCCTGATCGTCGGGGCCGGGTTGGCGCTCGTCATCCTGGCCCGCCAGCGGCGGCTTTCGGCCGCGGAGGTGAGCCGCATGACCGGGCCGCCGCTCGAGACGGCCGGCGTGATCATCCTGATCACCGCCGCGGGCGGGGCCTTCGGCTTCATGCTCGAGCAGGCCGGCGTGAAGCGGGCGATCGAGGGCTGGGTGGCCGGCAACCAGGGTGTCGATCTCGTCCTGCTCGGCTACGTGGTCGCGGTCGTGTTCCGGATCGCCCAGGGCTCGGCGACGGTCGCGATGCAGACCGCCTCGGCGGTCTGTGCCGGCCTGCTGCCGGCGCTCGAGTGCCATCCGATCTATCTGTTCCTGGCGATCGGGTTCGGAGCCACCGGATTCTCGTGGATGAACGATAGCGGCTTTTGGGTGGTCAGTCGCCTGGCGGGCTTCAGCGAGCGGGAGACGCTCCGCACCTGGACGCCCTTGCTGACGGTGATCTCGGTCGTGGGGGTCGTGCTGACGCTCGTGGCGTCGCGGCTCGCCCCGCTGGCCGCCGCAGCCCGCTGACCCCCCTGCCGACGGTTCATGGCCCCGAGCCCGGCAAGGACGAGGAAAAGCCCTCGCACCATCGAACGGATCCGCAGGCGGCTCGGCCGCTCGTGAGTTCGAGCGGCCAAGTCGACCTTCAGCGGAGAGGACGGGATTCGAACCCGTGGACCAGCTACGGGCGAAACCGGGGTTCTTCCTCCAAGCGGCGCAGAATCCGGCGCATCCCCAGCAGACTCCGCACCCGCGGGTGTCCCGCCCGCTATCGCTAGCCTCTGGCCGTCCCTGTCCCCGGAGGCGAGGCGGGAGATCATGGCCGCCATGGCATCCCGTGGGGCCTAGGCTGAACTGGTCGGCCCAGGCCTGTCCGCCATCCCGTCTATCCCCCGGGGCAGCCCCCCCAACGGTCCGCAGGTTGAATCGTCATATCGGCTGGCCGATTTTTTCCCACCCTCTGGCTCCACGTGGTTGCCCACTGCCGGGCCTGTACGGCCACACCTTGCGGGGGACACTCCCATGGGGGAGACTACGTGCATTACGGGCGGCATCCGAGCGTTCCCGTCCAAATCTTGGATTCGGCTTTCCCCTAGAAGTACATGGGAGCTGCAATGAAAATGCAACGCGTTCGAAGCATCGGGTTTGAGTGTGCCGTCACCATCATTTTATCCGCGTGCCTTTACGGCTTTATTTCCAATGTGACCTCCGCCCAGGTCGTCGCCAATCAGCAGCCTAAGAGCTGGGAGGGGGCGTGTGCGCGGTGCGGTGAAGGATACAGTTGGCTCGGCGCCTTCCGGCCGGTACAGAATCGCTGTAACCGGTTTGTGAACGGCGCACCCTGCAACGGCGCTATTATCTGGCAGCCGGTCTACTGACTCGGCCTTGGGGACACTCCCAGCGGGGCAGAAGCAGCGCCCAGTGGGTATGCCTCGCCCAGATAGATCTCTCCGGGCTGTCGTTTCATTAGCTGCGGTTGGCTACGCTTTGCCCGCGGTCTCGCCGTCGATTTTGCTTCCTAGGAGATTCGCCATGGGCTGGCTGTTCGCCTTCCTGTTCGCCATTTCGACCGCCGTCCTGGCGCTCTTTCTGTTCATCCAGTTCTCCGAACGTCGGACGGCGACTTCGCAACTCCAAAAGGCCACGGAGCAGCTAAAGATCTTGGAGCCAGTGGAGGTGGAGCGTGCTCGGCTCAAGGAGGAGCGAGATGGTTTGGCCAAGACCTACCTTTCTCTTCGTACCCGCGTGGCTGGGCTGGCTAATGCAGATGAGGAGAAAGAGCGGGTCTTGGCCGAGGCCACGGCGCTTCGGGACAGGTTCAACGCACAGCTTGCAGACGCCAAGACGAAGTTCGCCGCCAGCAAAGACAAAATGGCGGCAGAGATACGGCTCCTGGAAGCCGAGTTAGTGGTGCTGCGCAACGATCACCGATTGCTGAGCGAGGAGCAATCGCTGCGGGAGATGGGCTTCTACGAGAGCCGGTTCAACTACACCACGACCCAAGCGTTCAAGGCGGCCCTAGATAAGAACCTGGCCCGCCAGAAGGAGATGCTGAAGTCCGGAGAGGCGGCGATCTGCACGCGGGAGTGGGTTATCGACGGCAGCCGAGAAGCAGGACGTAAGCAGAGCGACAAGGCACTCTCATTGATGCTGCGGGCATTCAACGGCGAATGCGACGCTGCAATCGGCAAGGTGCGGTTCAACAACTTCCAGGCAATGGAGAATCGGATTCAACGGGCCTTCACCACCATCAACAAACTGGCCGACGCCCAGGCCTGCACCCTGTCGGAGAAGTATCTGGCACTGAAGATCGAAGAACTGAGCCTGTCCCATGAGCATGCGATGAAGGTTCAGGCCGAGCGAGAGGAGCAGCGTGAACTGAAGGAGCAAATGCGGGAAGAGGCCAAGGCTGCGAGGGAGGCAGAGCGGGCGATCCAGGAAGCCGAAGCGGAAGAGCGCCGGCGGCAAGCCGAACTGGAGCGAGCCAGGGCTGAGCTTCAGCAGGCTGCCAGAGAGCAACAGTCAGCGGAACGGCAGGCGGAACTAGAGGCCAAGATGAGGGAACTGGAGCAGCAACTGGCCGAGGCTCACGCGAACAGTGAGCGAGCGATTTCCCTCGCGCAGCAGACAAAGGCGGGGCATGTGTATGTGATCTCCAACATCGGGTCGTTCGGCGACAACGTCTTCAAGATTGGGATGACGCGGCGGCTGGACCCCATGGATCGAATCTGGGAGTTGTCGGACGCATCTGTCCCATTCGACTTCGATGTCCATGCCGTGATCCACACTGAAGACGCCCCGGGGCTGGAGGCTGAGTTGCATCGGCGGTTCACTGACAGGCGGGTGAACGTGATCAACCAAAGGAAGGAGTTCTTCTACGCTTCGATTGACGAGATTGCCGAGGTGGTTCGCTCCCAGTGTGGCGACATTGAACTGACCCTTGTGGCGGAGGCTGCGGAGTTCTTCCAGAACGAGGCCCATCGCCGGGAAAACGGAAAGCCGCTCCTGGCACAGCGGCAGATGGTCGCCAGCATTGAGGTGCAGGCATGATCGGACCTGTTCAGGGAGACACCGGGAAGCAGGCGTGGCATTACTCCCGCGACGGCCAGAAGTTCGGCCCCACCGATCTCGGCGGCCTCCGCAGGATGGCCGCATCGCTTCACCTCACCCCTGAGAGCCTGGTATGGAGCGAGGGGCTTCCCGCCTGGGTGCCAGCCACCTCCATCGAAACGCTGATCTTCCCGCTCCGTGAGGACCTGCCGCCGCCCTTGCCCGCCCCAAAGGCTAGCGACCCGCGCTACGGTTGGCTCTACCGCAGCAGTGACGAGCGGATGGTGCTGGGTGTGTGCGCGGGGTTGGCCCACAAGTGGAACGTGCCGGTGATGGCCGTCAGGGTTGCCGTGGTACTGCTGCTGCCGCTGCTAATGGGCTGGGCGTATTTTCTGGGAGCGTTTCTGCCGGCGCTGCCAACCAAGCCCAGCGAACCCCATAAGCCCGCGCCGCAAAATGATTCGCTGTACGCCATGAAGATGACGTCGGAATGAGGCGGGGATGTAGAAAAGCAACTGCCGCAGGGAGTCGGCTACTCGTATATGGCCGCGAAGCGCTAACCCGCTGCGAGACCCAGAGCCAGGGTATAGTCCGACGGTCTGGCCGAAGACCGAGGTTATGGGCCGCTGAGAGCTTCGACCAATCCCTGCAGTTCCAGGTCAGTCTTCTTGGAATAGTTCGGCCGTTCGGCGTCGCAATGCTGCACAAGGCGAACGACTGCCTCCAGGTGCCTGAGGGCTGCGACACCTCCGCGCGACAGGTCCCGCCGGAGGCAATCGTCCCAGGCGGCGCCAAAGCCACGCAGTCCGCCAAAGGCTTGGATCAGTCGCTCACAGACCGTTATGACCTGGCGCGCTGATTGGGCTCGGCCTAGGCGGGCCAACTGATCGGCTGCCCGCTTAGATCTCCTGGCTTGCCGCCTCAGCCGTTCCTTGTAGGCATGGCAACCGCGGCACTGGCGAATACGCAGATCCTGTCCAGCGTATCTTCGGCGGAAGGACTGCTTGCCATGGGCCAAGCCGCATTGGCGACAAACGATTACACCATTCCTGTCTATGCCCTCACCACCGTCTGGAGGCGACCACACGGAGTCACTCATTCAATCTCCATTGCCGTTTGCCCATAAAATACAGTGTCTTACGCACGGCACAGCGGCGCGGAGCCATGCGCGTGGACCATCAAGCCTGCCGCACTTGTTCCGTGATCTCCCGCCGGGCTGTCTGGTGTCGCCCCGCCAGTGTTGGAAACCTTTGTGCCAGGCAATGCTTTGGTGGGTGCATAGCGACTCCCCGGAGAGGGGGAGCCGCGAATGCCAGGCAACGCTTCGGAGCCGGCATAACGGACAGGATGGTTTTGATGACGGGGTTTCCTGCCTTCCTCCACACCCCGTGCGGATGAGCGTCCCTGCGCCTTTGCCTCCCGGCTGGAGTCGTCAGCGTGCCGGGCTTATTCCGCACCGCCGGATTTCCCTGGGTAGGGCAGAGTCTCGGCGGGCCTGCCTTCTCTTCGCCCCAATCTGGGGTAGTCACCAGCATTGCACTGCTGGTCTGCGGTGGAAGGCCGATCTTCAGACCGTTTGGCATCAGAGCCTGCGGAGAGTTGCCTCTCAGAGGACTATTGCCCCGCAAGGGCGATCCTGCGCACCACTTTTTTGGGTGTTTAGCACTGGCTGGCCTCAGCTCGCAGGATGACGCAGGAAGCCGCAAAAGCAGGTCAAAAAGCAGTGGCGGCTAATTGATACGCGCGTACACTATGTCCCATTCGTCTGCGGGCTACGGAAGTTCCGGGCCCCTTAAAGACCCAGACCGCAAGGACGCTGCAAATGAATCCCGATCGCCTGCTCGCCCTGCGGCCCAAGGCTGCTGCACGGATGCTTTCCATCTCTGAACGGCACCTTTGGGACCTGACCAACAACGGTCAGATTCCTTGCCGGCGAGTCGGTAACGGCAAACGAAAGACGGTGCTGTATTCCATGGCGGCCTTGGAGGCGTGGCTTGGCACGGATGGCGAAGAGAAGCAGCCCGGTGCAAACGAAGAACCGCGGCACACCAAAGGCTTTTCAGATGCAAAGTAGCAGGGTACACTGATGGCGGCAGGGCAACCGAGGCTGAGCGAACAACTAAGGAAAGCCATCCGGGACTCCGAGGTGTCCCGGTACCGGATTGCGGAGGCAACGGGCATCAGCCAGAGCACGCTGTCGCTATTCTGCGCTGGCAAGCGTGGCCTTTCCATGGATGCGATTGATCGGCTGGTGGATTTCCTTGGGTGGACGGTAGGGCCGATTCAGCGGCCCGGGAATAAGAGGTGAGCAATGGCAAGCGTGAGTAACGATGGCGGCGGCCGGTACCGAGTTCAGTTCATGCTTCCAGCCTTCGGCCGGATTTCCATTCGCCTTGGGAAGGCAAGTAAACGCACTGCGGAAGCATTCGCCCGCAGGGCCGAGCAGCTCCTGGAGTGCCGGCTTTTGAATCAACCAATCAACGCGGATTTAGCGGCCTGGGCCACGGGAATCGATGACAAGTTGGCCGGCAAACTCGCCCGGTACGGGCTACTGCCCACCAGATCCAAGCCCGAATGCGTAACGCTCCGGGCATTTATCCGCAGATATGTGGACGGCCGTAATGACGTCAAGCCGGCTTCCAAGGAGGTGTGGCGCCAGGGCGAGAAAGGGCTCTGCGACTTCTTCGGTGCCGATAGGGCTCTTGGCGATATCACGGAAGGTGACGCTGAGGACTACAAGCAGGCCCTCATCAAGCAGGACCTGGCAGACGCCACAATCAAGAAACGTCTGGACTTCGGCCGTCAAGTATTGCGGTCGGCCGTCAAGCATCGGCTGATTACCTCTAATCCTTTTGATGACGCACGGATAAAGGTCCACCTGCCCGACCGCAAGCACTTCATCTCACACGCCGATACTGAACGACTGATTGAAGCCTGCCCGGACGAGCATTGGCGGATCATCGTCGCACTGGCCCGATACGGGGGTCTACGGACTCCTTCTGAGGTGCTGTCGCTTCGGTGGGACGGGATCGACTTCGATCCCGCGGAGGGCAAGATGTGGACTCATGCCCCTAAGACAGAGCATCATCCTGGCAAGGAGGCCCGATTTGTGCCGCTGTACGGCCTCTTGCGGCCTCACTTGGAAAGAGCGTTCGATGCTGCGCCCGAAGGTGCCGTCTACGTTGTAGGTGGTGGCCATCGGGAGAAAGCACTTGGTCCAAGCGGCTGGAGGAACGTTAACCTTCGGACCTCGTTTCTCCGGATTATCAGACGAGCGGGCCTCATGCCTTGGCCCAACCTGTTCAACAACCTCCGCAGTTCCCGCGAAACGGAACTCATGGCTGACCGGCGCTACGCCCACCATGACGTCTGCCGATGGCAGGGCCATAGCGTGCGGATGCAGGAGAAACACTACCTCCAGCCGTGGCGGGAATCGCTCGTTGCGGCCAACCGTGAGGGGGCGTGTGAACCGGCGCAGAATCCGGCGCAGCAGGTACCTGCCGGAAGCAGCAGGGTGCAGAACTGCAGCCCGAACACCAGCACGCTTCCGTCCCACGCTTCCGACGCGTGCGACTCCCGGCTGAACCCTGCTAAATCACCCAGCGGAGAGGACGGGATTCGAACCCGTGGACCAGCTTTTGACCGGTCACGTCTTTAGCAAAGACGCGCATTCGACCACTCTGCCACCTCTCCGTTGCACCGGCCCCGCCGCCATCGCCCCGCCGATCGCCTTCCCTCGGACGGGGGAAGGACGCTGACTGGGGCGACGCTGCGGCGCCGGCGGGAAACCCCGTCGGTACGGAGAATCCCTCGCCGAGTATTCTGAACGCCCAGCCCCCGTCCCGCAAGGAGGCGGATGTGACCAGCCTCAGGAACAGCCGCCGCGTCGGATCGTCGGCCGTGCCCGTGGCCGCTTGCCTGTGGTTCGGCCTCGGACTGCCGATCGGGCCCGGCGGTGGAGCCGCGTCATCCGGCGTTGAAATGCTGGCTGCCGCGGTCGCGAGCATCACCGCCGAGGATGCTTCCCGGCATGTAGCGGCCCTTGCCGACGACGCGCTCGAAGGCCGCGAGGGGGGCACCCGCGGCGGGCGGGCGGCGGCCGCCTACATCGTCGAGCAGATCGAGTCACTCGGCTTCGAGCCCGCCGGCGATGCAGGCTCGTACTACCAGCCCTTCGGCACGGGCTTGCGGAACATCCTCGCCCTGCTGCCCGGTCGCGACCCGGAACTCGCCCACGAAGTGGTCGTGATCGGGGCCCACTACGACCACGTCGGCTACGGCAACTCGGAAACCAGCTTTGGCCCCTTCGGATTCGTGCACAACGGGGCTGATGACAACGCCTCCGGCGTGGCCGGACTGATCGAGATCATGAAGGCTCTGGGGCGGCTGTCCGAGCGGCCGCAGCGGTCGATCCTCATCGCCTTCTGGGACGGCGAGGAAAAGGGCCTGCTCGGATCCAGCCACTTTCTTCGGGTGCGGCCCGGGCCGTTGGCCGGCCGGCCGATCGTGTTCTCGCTGAACCTCGACATGATCGGGCGGCTCCGCGACAACCGGGTCATCGTCTATGGGGCCCGCACCGCGTCGGGGCTCCGCAGCCGCCTGGCCACCACCAACAGCAATCCGGCGAACGGCGCCGCCCTGCAGCTGGCCTTTGACTGGGACATCCTCGAGGACTCCGACCACTATCCCTTCATCGCCACCGGGATCCCCACGCTCATGCTCCACACCGGGCTCCACGACCAGTACCACCGGCCGAGCGACGACGTGGAACTCGTGAACGTGGCCGGCATCCCGCTGGTCTCGAGGCTCGCTCTGGCTTTGATCCGCGAGCAGGCCGACGCCCCGCAGCCGCTCGCCTTTCGCAGCGCTTCCCGTGCCGAGTCGAACGCGACCCGGCGGCGGCTGGAGGAGGCCCGCCCCCCGTCCGGCCCTTCGCAGGGCCGCTGGGGCATCGTTTCCCGCGCCGATCCGGGCGAGCCGGGCGCACCGATCATCGTGGACGTGGCGCGCGGCTCACCCGCCGAACGGGCCGGACTGCGGGCCGGAGACAGGCTCCACCAGATCGACGGCCAGTTGTTCGCCGACCCGGCCGCGATGGTCGAGCGGCTGAGAACCGCCGGCGAATCGTGCCGGCTGATGATCGAGCGTCGGGGGCGGATGAGGGAGGTGACGCTCGAGGCGGTCGGGAACTGACCACCGTCGGACGCGGCCGGCCACCGGGAGACACAGCGACGTCAGGCGTCGTCTTCCTCTTCCCAATCGTCTTCGTCCTCGTCCTCCTCGTCGTCGTCCTCCTCCCAAT
>JBJTPO010000248.1:0-8062 GCA_046075145.1 Planctomycetota bacterium | reverse complement strand
CCTGACGAGCGGCCCGCCGCCGGGCAAGCTCGTCGATCACGCCTCCCACGATATCGGCCACGGCATCGCCGCCGGCCGGCGCGGGGGCCCCAAGGCCGGGAACCGGTGGCGCCGCCGGCCCTCCCGGCGCCGCTGCCGGTGGCACGCCACCACCCCGAACACGGTCGAGCAGCTCCCTCGCCACCTCGCCGGCCACCTGACCGATCGAACCGTCGAACACCACCTGCGGCTCGCCCAGCTTGCCTGCGACGCCCATCGAGACGGTCTTGCCAGCCAACGCCGCCAGGAGCGGCCGATCTTGTCGCAGGTCGGCGGGGATCGGCAGCACGAGCTTGAGGTCGAGCGACTTGTCATCGAGGCCCACGGTGCCGCTGCTCCGCACGTCGAGCCGGCGGCCCGGCCCGGGCAACGGCACGCCGAACTCGAGCCCCTCATGCCGCACCCTGCGGTCGGCCAACTGGAACCGCACGTGCGACTCGTCGGCCAGCCGGATCGACGGTGGCGGCGGCAGGTTGCCCGGCAGCGACTGGAACAGGTTCGTGACCAGCGGACCCGGCCCCACCACGACCTCATGCATCGCCAGCGTGCCCGCGAGCGAGCCGCCCGCCGGATCGCCGACCGGCAGTCGGGCCCCGGCGAGCTCCAGCGAAAATCGGCCGCTCGTCCGGGTGGCGTCGGCGAGCACGGGAGCGATGTAGGCGAGCACGCCCCAGGCCACGGGCGGATCCATCCGGGCATCCGCCAAGAGCCGGACCGGCTCGATCGTCCACTCGCTCCAGCCCTCGGCCACGGGGGCGAGGGCCACCCGCAGGTCGATCGGTTCGCTGACCCACGGCTCGGTCGTCCACGGCGCCGAGATCCGCACGATCGCATCCTCGACTTCGAGCCTCATCCGCACGGCGGCGCGGGTGGGCCGTGGCGGGCGAGCCGCCGGGTCGACGGGCTTCGGCCGCACGAGCCGCTCGAGATTGCTGACGTGGTCCTTGTCGAAGGCCAGGTCGACGGCGAGGCCGTCGATGGAGAGCCGGCCGAGATCACCCGCGGAGAAGAGCATCGCCACGAGGCCGTGACTGCCCTCGATCCGGCCGATCGTGATCGGTGGCCGGCTGCCATCGCGGGGCACGATCGTGACGCCGTCGAGCACGAGCGGGCCCGTCCAGCCCAGCTTCACGGACTTGAACCGCACGTCCGCCTCGAGTTCCGGGATCGCTCGGGCCACGATCCGGCTGAGCCGATCCGGCTGGGAGAGCCACCAGGGTAGGGCCCCGGCACCGAGCAGCACCGCGGCGAGGAGTACGCCAAGCGTGGCCTTGACGGTCATGGTCAGCCAGCCTCGACGGGGAGCGGGAGCAGCCGACCCAGCGGGCTGCGAAACAGGGTTGGGCATGACGACGGTTTCTCCGGGCTCGATCGGGGGTGCGGCGAGGCCATGGCCCGATTCTACGCAGCCCGGCAGGCCGCCGTTCGGCCCCTCCCGCCCCTTGGTTGCCGTGCTAGACTGCGGCGGTTCGCGGGCGTAGCTCAGTTGGTAGAGCGCTAGCTTCCCAAGCTGGATGTCGAGGGTTCGAGTCCCTTCGCCCGCTTCTTCGGATTTCGTCCCGCGCCGTCATCTGGTGGGTTCTTGCGGGACTTCGCGATGCGGGATCAGAGCCACCCGGCCTTCTCGCTCGTCGAACTGCTGATCGTCGTCACCATCGTCCTCCTGCTCATGGGGATTTGCCTCACGGGCCTGCAGGCGACGACGCTTTTCGTGATGGACTACTCACCAGGCTGGCTGTGGAGTTTTGGCAGAGCGTCCCACGTCGGTTTCTCCACGGTCCTGCCCCCCAACGCCCCGCGCTGCAGTGACACGGAAACCCGGGGCTACCTCACCCCGCAGAGCCTCCACCCGGGCGGTGTGTTCGGCCTGATGGCCGACGGCGCGGTTCGGTTCATCACCGACCACATCGATGCCGGCGACCCGTCGCTCTCCGACCGCCAGACCGGCCCGAGCCCGTACGGCGTGTGCGGGGCGCTCGGCAGCAGGGCCGACGCCGAGGTGGCGGCGCTCCCCCTTCCCTGACCACAGCTCGTTCACATCGTGACGACACCTGCTTCCACCGCTCTCGGCATCGATCGCTCGTCAGCACCCGCCCCGCCGGCCGCGATTGAATCGACAGACTCGGGACGCGACGCGATCACGCTCGGCGGGCCGCTCTCCGGCGTGTCCGAGGCTTTCGGCTTCGGCAGGTCGCCCGCTGCCGCTGGAGACCCGTAGCTCGGCTCGGAAGTGGGCGGGCTGCGACTCGTGCGACTGGTGGGCGTCGGCGGCATGGGCCGCGTTTACGAGGCCGCGCAGGCGAACCCCGCCCGCCGGGTCGCGGTCAAGCTGGCCCGGCCCGAGTCGCTCACCGCGGCGACCGCCCGGAGGCTCGGCCGCGAGGCGGAGATGCTGGCCACACTCGAACATCCCGGCATCGCCCGGATTTATGCTGCGGGCACACAGCCACTTGCCGACGGCCGCTCTCTCCCCTTCATGGTGATCGAGTTCGTGCCCGACGCCCGCCTACATGAGCCCCGAGCAGCGGGAAGGAGCAGCGACCGATGCCCGCACCGACGTCTATGCACTGGGCGTGCTGGCGGCCGAACTCCTCACGGACGAGTCCCCCGCGCGGGCGCAGGTCGCCCTCGCGGGTCGCCGCGACCGCCTGGCGCGGATCGTGAGCCGCTGCCTGCAGATCGACGCCGACGACCGCTACGACTCGGTGCGGGAGTTCGCTTCCGCGCTGCGTGCCCAGCTCGAGCGCGGCGGTCATCCCAATCCGCACCGCAGCCGGGCTGGCCGGCTGCTCCTCTGGGGGATCGTGCTCGCGGCGGAGTTGGCCGTGATCGCAGTGCTCGTCACCCGCAGCCGGTTCAGTTCACCCGTGTCGCGTCCCGTCTTTCAGGTCGAGCAGGGCACGCAGCCACGACCTGATCATCCGTCTGTGAAGTGATCGGCCTCGGGCACGCCATCACTGGCTCCACGGAGGCGTGGGATTAGGCTGAGCCCAGAGTCCGAGGCTGCGGGTTTGGGCGTCGGTCTGGGCGGCGGCGAGCGACGGATCGACCGCGTCAGGGTCGGCCCAGGCATTGCCCGTCGCCACCATCTGCCGGTTGACGTCCTGACCGTCGACGAAGATCCGGCCGAGGAGGGCTCCGTTGGCATCCCGGCCCGCGTCGACGACCTCCACCGTCCGCCCGAACACCATGCCGGCGAGCGCCTCGCGGGAAGCGGGGCCGTAGTCCTGGCTGCTCTCCGGGGCGTCGATGCCTGCCAGCCGCACCTTCTGCTGCTGGCCGGCCTCATCGAGGCAGGTGACCGTGTCGCCGTCGTACACGCCGACCACGCGCCAAGTGTGGCGGGCCACCGGCACGGTCGGCGGAGGAGCGGGCTGGATCGGCTGCACCTGCGGCGCGGGGGCCGGCGCGGCGACCGGAGCGGGAGAGGGCTGCATGGCGGCGGCCGTCGCGCCACCGATGGCGGCCGGTGCCGCCCAGTCGCCCGGCGGGGACTGGGGTGCCGACGGTTGGGCGACGGCCTGAGGCGCCGCGGGCACCCACTGCGTCGGCGGTGGGGCGAGCGTGTTGGGAACCGGCGCACCGGCACCGCCCCACGCCGAATCGGCCACCGGCGGCTGCGACGCCGGCAGCGGTCCCGGCGGCACGAGCGCGGAGCCCTGGAGCGCCCGTGCATCATCCGGAAACTGGTACGCGGGGCGATAGCGGGTCAGCGTGCCGGGCGTGAGGCTCGTCGCCACCGGAGCGGCGCCGGTCGTCGCGTAGTTCCAGCCCGCGGACGCCGGCGGAGCGGCCCACGCGCCGCGGTTCACCTGCGGCACGGCGGGCATCGGCGGACCGGACTGGTAGGTGAAGACATAGGTCGGGGCAAAATACATCGTCACCGGTCTGCCATCCGGCCCGACGCCCTGATATGGCACGGCCTGCGGCTGCCAGCCGGGCGGAATCGCACCTCCCTGGATGACGGCGTTCGGCAGTGGAGGCACCTGCCAGTAGGCCGGCGTGCCCGCGGCCGGGTTCGCGGTGGTCGTCGTGGCCGCCGCGGCTGCGATCCCGGCCGCGGGCTCGTCGGCACCGCGCGCCACTGCCCCGCCCACGGTCGCCAAGGCCAGCGCGGCACGCGCCACGCGGCCGCCCAGCGCCCCGCTCCAGTCGCCGAACTCGCATCGCTTCACGTGTCGATCCTCAGCCTGGCCGTGACCCATCCGGCCGGATGATGCCCGGCAGCTCCGTTCGAGGCGAGAGCGGTTCAGCAGTCCCGCACGCTGCGATCCATCGGCCGTGGGTCGGGATTTTTTGAGGCTCGAGGATGCCGCGACGCGGCCCCCCTGGAGCCCGCTTGCCGTCACGGCGCAGGCTGGGTGAACTGGGTGGCATGCGAAACCAGAGCCGACCTTCGGCCGTCGTGGCAACGGCATGCCTGCTCGCCCTGGCCTGCCCCGGGCACGCGGCCCCCGTGGGCGACGGAGCGACCGTGGCGATGCCGCCGCTCGTGCGGCTCGCCCGTGAGGCTGGCCTGCGGCTGCTCGAGGGGCGACACCTCGTGCTGGCCACCGACCGACCAGTCCGCGCGGGGGACGGCGTCGCCGAACTGCCGGCCGTGTTCGACGAGGCGTTCACCGCGTGGTGCAACCACTACGGCATGGACCCCGCCGACCACGCCGACTGGCGATGCTTCGGGTGTCTCGTCGTCGACCGCGAACGCTTCCGGGCCGCCGGCCTCCTGCCCGACACGGTGCCGCCGTTCGAGAACGGGTTCTGCGACCGCAATCGCTTCTGGCTGATGGACCAGTCGAACCCCGCCTACCGCCGTCACCTCCTCCTGCACGAGGGCGTCCATGCCTTCACGCTCACGCTCCGCGGGCTGGCCACGCCCGTCTGGTACAACGAAGGCATCGCGGAGTATCTGGCCACGCACCGGCTCGATCGGGACGGCGATGTCGTGCGGTTCGCCTGGACGGCGATGCCCACCCGGCCCGACGACGTCGAGCAGCTCGGGCGGATCGAGAAGCTCCGCGAACTTCGGGCGGACGGCCGCCTGCCCGCGCTTGACGCGGTGCTCTCCCTCCCCGTCGGCGAGCACGGCGCGATCGCCGACTACGCCGCCAGTTGGGCGGCGGTGGCGCTGCTTGCCAACCATCCGGCCTACGCCCGCGGGTTCGCAGCCCTTGAACGCGGCCCGCTGGGCACCGATTTTAACGACCGGCTCACCGCGCTTCCGGACTGGGATCCGGCACGGGCAGCCCGCGACTACGCCGCATTCGTCGGCGAGGTGGACTACGGCTGGGACTTCGACCGGCTGGCGATCGACTGGTCGCCCGGCGTACCGCTCGCCGCGCACGTCACGCTGCCGGTCGATGCCTCACGCGGCTGGCAGAACACGGGCGCTGCGCTCGTCGCGGGCCGACGCTACGCATTCACCGCCACAGGCCGCGTGGGCCTGGGCACGGTGACCGATGTGACCACGGGCACGGTCACGCCGCTCGAGGGCGAGGCCGACGGCATCTCGCTCGAGTGGTACCGCGGACGACCGACGGGCCGGCTGCTCCTCGGTCAGTGGGTGCCGCGGCCGGCGGACGGCGGGCAGCCGCGGTTCGAGGTGCTCGGGAGCGGCGCCCGGGGAGACCTGACCGCCGTCACCGATGGCCCGCTCTCCCTGCGGCTCAACGGGCCGCCCGGTCAACTCGCCACGCGCACGGGTACGATGGCGGTCTCGGTCGCGCCGCTTCCCTGACCGCGCCTGCACGGCCTCGGCGACCTTCACCTACGACTGAGCCGGCGCAACGGCGGGGCCAATCACGCGCAGCGATCCCGAGGGGGGCGAGCCGGCGAGCGCCCGCACGGCCTCGACGAGCATGACCGCCGCCAGGGCCAGAAGGACGAGCCCCGCCCAGGGAACGGGGTCGGCCGGCATCACGAGCCCTGCCGGCCCCAGGAACCGCGGCAGGGTCATCTCCGCCAGCGCCCAGGTGCTCATCACATACATGAGCGCCGTGGGGATGCCCGTCACGGCCCAGACCCAGGCCTCGCGGCGGCTCCGCCACAGCCAGACGGTGATGCCCAGGAGCGTGAGGGCCGCGAGCAGCTGATTGCTCGCCCCGAAGAGGCTCCAGAAGGTCTTCCACGCCGGCACCGCGTTGCCGCTCGCGTCGAGGTTGGGGCGGAGCAGGAACACCAGCGGCACCCCCGCGGTGAGTGCGGTGCCCAGCCAGGCGCCGGCGGCGCTGGACAGGCCCGTCAGCTCCTGCACGATGTAGCGGCCCAGCCGCGTGCAGACGTCGAGGGTGTCGTACACGAAGGTGGTGAAGGCCATCAGCGCGAACGACACCCCGATCGCCGGCGGCACCCCCAGGATCTCGAGGAACTGGCCCATGCCGAGGGCATAGATGAAGTTCGGCGACTGCTTCACGAGCGGGCTGTCGGCGGTGAGCACCATCACGCAGCACAGGCTCACCACCGCCACCATCGCCTCGAGTAGCATCGAGCCGTAGCCGATGCTGCGGGCGTCGGTCTCCCGGCGGAGCTGCTTGCTCGTGGTGCCGGAGGCGATGAGCGAATGAAAGCCCGAGCAGGCCCCGCAGGCGATCGTGATGAACAGCATCGGCATGAGCGACTGGCCGTTGGCGGCCTGCCAGCCGGTGAAGGCCGGATAGCGGATCGCCGCGTCGCCGCCGAACAGCGGGGCGAGCACGGCATCGCTGCAGACCAGGCCGACCGAGGCGCCCGCGAGGGCGACGTAGAGGAAGCAGCCGCCGAGATGGCCGCGGGGCTGGAGCAGGAGCCACATCGGGACCATCGCCGCAACCAGACAGTAGCCGAGCAGCAGCACCCCCCAGACCTTCTGGGCGGTGGCGTCGGAGGTGCCGAGGATCGTGGCCAGGTCGAGCGGAATCTGCTGCCCACCCCAGATCGCCAGCCCCACCAGCGGCAGAAAGATCACGGTCGCCATCCAGAGGGGCATCCGCGCGAACCGCAGGCAGCAGCCCATCGCGAGCGGCAGGGCGAGATACAGCAGGCTCGACGTGGCGATGCCTCCGCCGGAAACGCCCTCGCCGTTCTCCAGCACCTGCCGGCCCACGAAGCTCTGGGCCGTGATGTCGGTGAAGGCCACGATGATGTAGACCAGGGCGATCCAGACGAAGGCCAGGAAGAGCACGTACGCCCGCCGGCTCATGTGGTCGCGCACCACCTCCGCGATCGAGCGGGCCCGGTGCCGGATGGAGGCGACGAGGGCGGCGAAGTCGTGCACGCCGCCCACGAGGATGCTCCCGCCGATGATCCAGGCGAGCGCCGGCAGCCAGCCGAAGGCGACCCCGGCGAGGATCGGCCCTACGACCGGGCCGGCCGCGGCGATCGCGGAGAAGTGCTGCCCGAGGAGGAGCTGCGCCGGGATCGGCTCGTAGTCCACGTCGTCCCGGAGGGTGACGGCGGGCGTGGCCGCTGCGGGGTCGAGCCGGAACAGGCGGGCGAGCAACCCGCCGTAGAGCCGGGAGGCGAGGGCGAGCAAGAGGCCGCTGGGCAGCAGGACCGCGAGAAGGCTCATGGTGATCCGGCTCCGCGACGGCCGATCAGGCGTGGACGGCGAACTCGCCGGCCATGGTGCTGGGCAGGTTCGTCTGGCCCATCAGCCAGAGGTCGACCGAGCGGGCACACTCGCGGCCCTCGTGGATCGCCCACACGACGAGCGACTGGCCGCGGCGCATGTCGCCCGCCGCGAACACGCCCGGCCGGCTCGTCATGTAGTCGGCGCCGGCCTTGACGTTCCCCCGCGGATCGAGCTCGAGGCCGAGGTCCGCGATCGGCCCAATCTTCTCCGGCCCCACGAAGCCCATCGCCAGGAGCGCCAGCTGGCAGGGCCACTCCTGCTCGGTGCCCGGCAGTTCCTTGAACTTCTGCTGCCCCGTCGCTGGATCCTGATACCACTCGATCCGCACGGTCTTGAGGCCGCGGAGCCGGCCGGCATCGTCGCCCAGAAACTCCTTCGTGAGGATGCCGAACTCGCGGCGGCAGCCCTCCTCGTGGG
>JBJTPO010000247.1:0-1288 GCA_046075145.1 Planctomycetota bacterium | reverse complement strand
AGTACCGCTCGCTCGTATTGCGGTTGTGGTTGACCTTGTCCACGCCCGCCGCGGCCAGCCGCTTGGCTTGCTCGGGCGTGAACAGCCCCAGGCAGGCGCAGATATTGAGGCCGTATTCCGACTTGATCTTCGGGGCGATGGTGCAGACGAAGTCGATCTCCCGCTCGGTGGGGCCGCGGGCGGAGATCACGATGCAGAAGGTCTTCGACTGCTGTTCCGCGGCCAGCCGGGCGGCGTCCATCAGCTTGGGAGCCGAGAGCAGGTTGTAGCGGGGGATCTCGGCCTCCGAGACTTTCGACTGCGAGCAGTAGCCACAGTCCTCGGGGCAGAGGCCGCTCTTGGCGTTCATCAGGAAGAACAGTTGCACGGTGTTGCCGAAGGCCCGGTGGCGGATGCGGTAGGCGGCGGCCAGGATGTCGAGCAGTTCCTCGTCGCGGGAGGTGAGGATCGCCCGGGCCTCGTCGCGGTCGATCGCGTGGCCGGCCAGGACGCGGTCGGCGAGGGCATGCCAGCGGCTCGGGGCAGGGGGGGCGGCGACGGTCATGATGGCTCTCGCACGGGCCGGGGAAAGTCAGTGAACGGCCCGTAATGTAGGCGATTCAACCGGATCGCGACACGGGCCTGAAAGTCGCGGCTCTCGTGAGCAGGCTCGGGGTTGCCCATGCCATCTCGCCGGACGTTCGCTCCAGGCATCCTGCCTTTCGCTCACTCGATGCTGGCCTCGCTTCGGCATCCTGCCTACGCTCGGCCATCAACGCCGGCTCCGGGGCACGGGCGACCCCTCGCAGCCCAACGTGTGAAGAGAAAGCAGGCAACCGGATTCGTCTGAACGACCATGGCGCGCCACAACGCGAACGAACACGGCCGCCCGGAGGTGCGGCCGCCGGGCGGAGGCCCGGCAAGGCAGCAATGGCCAGGGATGGCATTGGTGCCGTAAAAACTGATGGCCCGGCGGTCCTGTATTTAGCCTCGCGCCGTGATCGCGGCCGGCATGCTCGCCACCGGAAGCACCTCGCAGGCGGCGCCGGCGTCGATCGCCGCCTTGGGCATGCTCCAGACGACGCTCGTGGCCTCGTCCTGGGCGATGGTGTGCCAGCCCTTGGCTCGCAGGGCGGCGAGGCCGCGGGCGCCATCGCGGCCCATGCCCGTGAGCACCACGGCCACGCCCGACCGCGGGCCGTGGGCCGCGACGCTTTCGAAGAACACGTCGACGCTCGGGCGGAAGAAGACCTCCAGAGGCTCCTCCCGGTACACGAGCGTGCGGGACTTCGTCATCACAAGGTGGTCG
>JBJTPO010000246.1:0-7196 GCA_046075145.1 Planctomycetota bacterium | reverse complement strand
CCGGGTGAGACGGTCGTGGCCGAGGCCGGGGCCATGAACTACATGGAGGAGGGGATCGAGTTCACGGCCAAGATGGGCGACGGCTCGGATCCCGAACAGGGCTTTTTCGGCAAGCTCGCCAGTGCCGGCAAGCGGGTGTTGACGGGCGAGTCGATCTTCCTCACGCACTTCACGAATCGGGGCTCCGGCAAGCGTCGCGTGGCCTTCGCCGCCCCCTACCCGGGAAAGATCCTGGCCCTCGACCTGGCGAAGATCGGCAGCGGACTGACCTGCCAGAAGGATTCGTTTCTCTGTGCGGCGCTCGGCACGAAGATCGGGATCACGTTTCAGAAGCGGCTCGGGGCGGGTTTTTTCGGCGGCGAGGGGTTCATCCTCGAGAAGCTCGAGGGCGACGGCATGGCCTTCATCCACGCCGGCGGCCATGTGATCAAGAAGCAGCTCAAAGGAGAGAGCCTGCGGGTGGACACCGGCTGCGTGGTGGCCTTCACCCGTGGGATCGAGTTCGACATCGAGCGGGCGGGGGGCCTCAAATCGATGATCTTCGGCGGTGAGGGGTTGTTCCTGGCGACGCTCCGAGGCACCGGTACGGTGCTGCTGCAGAGCCTGCCTTTCTCCCGGCTGGCGGCGGAGGTGGTGGCTCATACCGGCATCGGCCAATCGGGCCGCGACGAGGGTTCATCCCTCGGCGGGCTGTCGCGCATGTTCGAGTCGTCGTGAAACGGTACGGGGCTGGCCAATGGCAGGGCGACAGGCTGGGCCGATCACCGCGTTCGTCGTGGGCGGGCTGATGCTCGTGGGCGGTTATTTTCTGACCTACCGGATCGGCAAGCCGATCCGGGACAGGGCGGCTGCCAGCACGGCCTGGCCTACCACCGACGGACGGATCACCGGTTCGCGGGTGGAACGCGTCGAGCAGGCGGGCGAGGGCAAGGCCGCCTACACGGCCGACATCACCTACGAATACTCCCTCGACGGCCGCGCCTTCGCGGGGGATTGCGTCTGGTTCGGCGACGACTACTCCGCCAGCGACGCCACGGCCTTTCGCGCGGCCGTGGGCCGCTATCCCGTGGGCAAGGCCGTGAAGGTCCACTACGAGCGCGACTTCGAACGCCCCACGCCCCGGCCGCTTGGCGACCGCGATGATTCGGCGCCAGCCGACGACGATGGCATCGAGATCGTCTGACCAGGACTGCGGCCGGGGTTGTCGGGGTGAACTCCCCGCGCCAGGCTGCGGCTTCGACGAGACTTCCGTTGCACCAGACCCGCACGCTCCGCATCCTGGCGAAAGCGGTCGATTCGGGCGAGATGGCATTGCAGGCGAGCAGCGGGATCGCCGGCAGGCCGGCCAGGGTCTGCCCCCACGTCTCACCCGCGGCCCGGCCAGGAATCCCACCAGCGGCGGAACTGCTTCCATTGGGCTTCGAGGAAGGCGTGTTGGCTGTCGGAGAGGGCGTCGCTGGCGTTGAACTGCCGGGCGTATTCCGGATGGCCCTCGAGCACCATCAGCTGCTTGTAATAGAGGACGAGATCCGGGCCTTCGTCGTACGTGGACAGCACGGCCAGAGCATCGGTGAGTTCGGCGGCCCGGGTGCGGGCGATGACGTCGCCCGCGGCCGCGGCCAGGCAGAGTTCGACCAGCCGGAGCACCGGCCCCGGCAGGGCGTTGCCCACGCCGGTGATCGCCCCCGCGGCCCCGCACCGCACGATCCCGTGAAACACCTGCGTGTCCACGCCCACCATCAGCGAGAGGTCGGGGTGGCCGCTGGTGATGTGCGCGGCGGCGTAGGTGAGCGAGTCGGCCCCGCCAAACTCCTTGAAGCCGATCAGGTTCGGAAACTCGGTCCGCAGGTCGAAGAACAGCGGGGCCTTGGTCTCGAAACCGTAATATGGGCTGTTGTAGATCACGGCCGGCAGCCCGTCGGCCGCCCGCAGGATGCCCTCGAAGTGCCGCCGCTGGGCCCCGGGCGATCCGCCCCGCGACAGCACCCGCGGGATCACCATCAGCCCCGCGGCTCCGACCTTCCGAGCGTGGGCCGCATGGTCGGCGGCAAGCCTCGGATTCTGGGCCCCGGTGCCCACGATCACGGGGATCCCCGCGGTCACCAGCTTCGCCACGCCCTCCTGCCGCTGGCCGTCCGTGAGCAGCGGCCAGTCGCCCATCGAGCCGCAGTAGATCACCGCCGACATTCCGGCAGCCATCAGCTCGCGGCCCGTGGCCACGAGCGCGTCGAAATCGGGCCCGCCCACGGCGTCGCAGGGGGTCATCAGGGCCGGCATGCAGCCGCGAAAGACCTTCATTGGTGGTTTCGTCAGGGGGTGAGAATGGCCAGCCGCCCGTGATCATCCTCGGGTCAGGGTACGCAGGCCAGGAACAGGTAGGTGGCGAAGAGCACGAGGTGCACCGCCCCCTGCATCATCGAGGTGCGGCCGGTGCCGAGGGTGATCGCGCTGACGAGCAGGGCCGTCGCGAGCAGGCAGACATCCTTCGGCTCGAGGCCGAGCACGAGCGGCAGCCCGTAGGCCGTCGCGCAGACCACCACGACCGGTACCGTCAGGCCGATCGTCGCGAGCGCCGAGCCGATCGCGAGGTTCATGCTGCTCTGCAGGCGGTTGGCATACGCGGCCCGAATCGCGGCCCAGGTTTCGGGCAGCAGCACCACCATCGCGACCGCGATACCGACCACGCCGCGGGGCAGGTGAAACGCCTCGACGAACTCCTCCAACGGGTGCGAGAGCACCTTCGCGAGGCCCACGACCGTCACCAGGGAAACGAGGAGCAGCACGAAACTCATCCCCGCCTGCCGGCTTGACGGGGGCAGGGCATGTTCGCCGGGGTGGGCGTGATCGTCGTGCGGCAGGAAGTAATCGCGGTGCCGGATCGTCTGGACGAAGACGAAGATGCCCCAAAGTGCAGCCGAGATGACAGCGGCGAACATCGCCTGCGACCTGCTGTAGGTGCCGACGACCGTCGTGGTCGTGAGGTTCGGCAGCACGAGCGTGACCACCGCCAGCACGACCAGCGCCGCGAGGCCGCCGCCGGCACCCTCGACCCGGAACGACTGCTCGCGATGGGCGAGGCCGCCGATCAGCGTGCACAGGCCGACGACGCCGGTGGTGATGATCATCACGGTGGCATACACGGCGTCGCGTGGCAGCGTCTCCATGCCGGTGCCGCCGGCGACGAGCAGGGAGAGGAGCAGGGCCGCCTCGATGACGGTCACGGCGAGCGCGAGCACGAGCGTGCCGAAGGGCTCGCCGGCCCGATGGGCGATCACCTCCGCGTGGTGCACCGCCGCGAGTACGGCCGCGATCAGGGCCGCGCCGCAGCCGGCGAGCAGCCAGGGCGGCTCGCCGAGGACGGCGGCGAGGGTGAGAACGAGTGCCGCGACGAGCGGGGCGAAGTTCGTCCAGTGATACACACGGCCTCCTGCGTTCGCTCGAGCTGCCACGATGGTACCGTGAGGCCGCCTGGCGTCACTATCCGGGCTCTCGCGAGGCAGTGGCTCACCCGCCGCTACGCAGAGGAGCCTCGGACCGGCAATCGCCGAGAAGATGCCATCGAGCGGGCTTTCCTTCGGGGGAGACGGAGCTGTAAAAAATCGGCGGTCAACCGCCACGGGTCCTGAGTCATCGGAGGGTGTGCTGCGATGGATCACGACTGGCGGACATGGCTCTTGATCGGCGCGACAGGGTTTGGGGGGCCGGCCGGCCAGATGGCGATCCTCCACCGCGAGGTGGTCGAACGGAAACGGTGGCTCGACGAGGAGGAGTTTCTGGCGGCGATGCGACTCTGCATGCTCCTGCCCGGCCCGGAGGCGCAGCAGCTGGCGACCTACGCGGGCTGGCGCCGTGGCGGGCTCGGCGGCGGCCTGCTCGCCGGCAGCCTGTTCGTGCTGCCCGGGGCGCTGCTCGTGACGGCGCTCGCCTGGCTGCATGCGGCGGGCGAGTCGGTGCCGCTCATCGCGGCGGCCTTCGCGGGCACGCGGCCCGCGGTGGTGGCGCTGGTGGCCTTGGCCGCCTGGCGGATCGGCCGGAAGTCGATCCGGTCGGCGGCCGCGGTCGTGATCGCGGTCGCGGCCTTGGCCGCGCTGGCCACCGGCGTGCCTTTTCCGCTCGTCGTGGTGCTCGCGGGGGTCACGGGGTGGCTCGTGCCGCTCCACCTCGGGGCACCTCCCCACGGCAAGCCTTCTGCGGCGGGGCACCCGGCAGAGGAGCCCACGCCAGCGGATCATGCGCGCGGGGGGCTGGCGTCGCTGCGTTGGCCGCTGGCGATCACCGCCGTCGCCACGCTCGTGTGGACCGCCTGTTATGGAGTGGTGTGGGCGGTCGATGCCGCCGGCGGCGCGGGGCCTGCGATTGCAAGGCTGTTCACGGAGACGACGCTGCTGTCACTCGGCGGCGCCTATGCCGTGGTTCCCTGGGCCCTCGATGAATCGGTGGCCCGTGGCTGGCTCGATCCCACGGAGCGATTCGACGCGCTCGCCATGGGGGAGGCGACGCCCGGCCCGCTGATCCTCGTCGTGACGTTCATCGGGTTCCTCGCCGGCTGGAAGGCGGACCCTTCGGCCGCCACCGGGGCCGGCCTGGAAGGCGCCGCGATCGCGACGCTGTTCGCGTTCATCCCGTCGTTTGGGATGGTGCTGGCGCTGGCGCCGCTCGTGCGGAGCATCCGCGCCGGCTCACGGCTCGGGCGGGCAATGACGGCGATCGGGGCGGCGGTCGTGGCGGCGATCGTGCTCCTGGGCCTGCGGCTCGCGGCAGGGGCGCTGTTCCCGCAAGGCAGCCCGGAGGTCGTCCCCATCCTGGTGACGGCTGCGAGCGGCGTAACGCTGGCGCTGGGCCGAGCATCGACGCCGGTCGTCGTGCTGGCGTCGGCCGTGCTCGGCGCGGCGATGCACGCTGCAACTGCCGGCTGAACGGACCGCACGCCAGAGCCGGGAGACGCGGGGAGGCGTGCATTCCGGTTCACGATCGCCACTGACCCTGACGAGACGATTGGCAGCCTACTCCGACGCCGGAAGCTCGAGCGACGCCTGACCCCGGCGGGTTGCCGTGACCGGCACGCCTCCCGATACGGGCACCGCCCGCTCGCCCGCGACGATCTCGGCGGAGAGCACGAGCGCCACGGAGTCGCCGGCTTGCGTCAGGCCGCCCGTGGCCAGCAGGGCGTCGAGGTAGGGTTTGACGGCCCCGCGCAGCGTCTTGTCGGTGGCCGGCCGCGACGTGTCACCGAGGAAGTTGCGAAGGTCGCCCCCGGCGATCACGTAGCGGCCGCGGCTGCCGTCGAAGAAGGGGCCCGGGAACGAGAACGTGGCGGCCGTGACGCCGCGGGCCTCATCGCGGAGCACGAGCCGGAGCAGACCCTTTTCCGGCGGGATGAACGATGCGGGGACGGCGATCTCGAGTGCGTCGCAGGCAGAGCGGTAAAACTCGTCCACGCGGGCGGTCGGTGTCGGCGAGGTGCTCGACTTCGTGGTCGAAAAGAAGAGTTCGAAGCCACAGCCCGATACGAAGGCCGGCTCGCCGCCGCCTTCCCGCCGGGGGATCACGGGCACGAGCAGCCGGCCGCTCACGCCGTAGGGCGTGGCCAGGTGAATCGCGACGACCTCGCGATGGTTGCAGTCGATGCCACAGCAGTCGGCGGCGGCCGGGCTCGCCAGGGAGATCTGCGGCGCGGGCAGAGGCTCAGCGGCCGAGGCCAGCTGCAGCCGGCTGCGGGCGACACGGGCCGTGCCGGTCGGGCAGGCGTCGGCGGCGGGGATCGTCTGCACGCCTCCGGGGATGGTGACCTGAATCACATCGCGGCCGATGAGTTTGAAGGGCACCGGTCGCCCGCCGGCGATCACCTGCGTGTCGTGGATGCTCGCCCCCTTGCCCATCAGGAACAGCGAGGTGGTGCCCGCCGGATCGATGCCCGCGGCGCCATACCAGCCGAGTAGCTCGGGCGCGAGGTCGCTGACGCCGGTGTTGAACAGTTCGAAGCCGCCCGCCGTGTTTTCGAAGGGGACAAGCGCCGTCAGGGCCTGCGTCGGCAGCCGCCGCTCGAGCCGGTCCACCGCCCGCTGCAGATCGGCGACGACGGCGGCGTCGGTTCGGCAGCCCTGGCAGCAGTCGCCGGCCCGGCGGATCGCCTCGACCGACCTCGCCAGCCGCACCGACTCACGAGCGTCTGGCACGATCGCCCGCGGGTGCACCAGCGAGAACCACCGCGACTGGACATCGAACCGCACGTGCGGCACGAACGACGGCATCACCACGATCGCGGAGCACTCCCGCATCCCCGGCTCGAGCTGCCGCTGCATCAGGTCGCCGTCGGTCGTGGGGCCGCCGCGGAGCGTCTCCCCGAGCGTGGCCAGCGTGCCGCGGGTGGGCGGAGCCTGCACGCGGGGCTGGAACCGCCAGCCGAAGGTGTCGGTGCCGTGTGAGAAGCCCACGATCGTGCGGTTGAGCGAGATGGTCGCGAGATCCGTCTCCAGGCGACGGGTGTAGCGGGTGAGGGCCTGGCCGCTCACCCGTCCGCTGGCCGCTGCCAGGGCCATCGCGATCTGCAGCTCGCGGCGGCGGGAGTAGGTCTCGTCCACGTTCTGCTCCTCCACGGCCGGGTCGAGGGCGAAGACGCGGATCGGCCAGCGGGTGCGGACGTACTCGGCGAAGGCGGCCCGGGCCTCGGGCGTGGGATCGGGGCCGTAGAAGGGCCCGGCGTAGTCGACGGCCGGGGCGGGGCGACCGAGCGAGGTGGCCGACTCGCGGATGTCTTCCCGGAGCCGCTGATCGAGCAGCGCGCTCTCGACGAGGAGGCCCCAGGCGAGCACGGCGGTGGTGGTCCGGCAGACGGGCACGGCCGGCTGGGGCTGGCCGCAGCAAAGGTCGGTATCCACGATCGTGGCATCGGCGGAGCCGTCGGCGGCCGGCACCAGCCACGAGCCGCCGCCCGGCTGAGCCGCGGCCACGCTCGTAAAGAAGCGGCAGCGGACGCCGCCCAGCTGGGCCGCGTCGCGGCCGCGGACGAGGGCCGGCAGATTCCAGCCGGGCAGTTCCTGCCAGACGTGGCCATGGGCGGGAAGCGCGAGAAACTCGGAGGCCGCCTCGAGCTCGGATTCGAGCTGGGTGCGGACGCTCATGTAGGTGATGCAGGGACGGTTGGCGGGATCATGCGCGAGGGCTGCATGGGTGTCGCGGATCAGGATCGCGATCTG
>JBJTPO010000245.1:0-7184 GCA_046075145.1 Planctomycetota bacterium | reverse complement strand
CTGCGACCGATCCGGCCCATGGTCAGGCCGAGCCCTGGCCGACGTGGTTGAATCCCGTGATCGCCCTGGGCGGAGGGGCCGGAATCGTGACGGCCTGGCGTGCCGGCGGCGACCACTGGGCCGGGCTCGTGACGGCGCTCGTCGGCCTGGCCGTCGCGGCCGGCCTGATCTGGGCCGTGCGGGCAGGTGCCTCACGCGCGCTCGGCCGTGAGGCGATGGGGTTCGGGGATGTCACGCTGATGGCGATGGCCGGTGCCTGGCTGGGCTGGCAGGCCTGCCTGCTCGCCTGCGTGCTGGCGGTCTTCATCGGCCTCGCGCACGGCCTCGCGCAACTCCTGCGGCATGCCGAGTCGGAGCTGCCCTTCGGCCCGAGCCTCTGCCTCGGGCTCGTGATCGTGGTGATCGCCTGGCGGCCGTTGTGGGAGGCGGCGGGCCCGCAGTTCGAACGGCCGGGCGAGCTGGGAATGGTCGTCGTGGTCGTGATCGCGATGACGGCGATCACGCTCGCCGTCTGGGCCCGGCTCCGGGGCTGGAGTGCGTAGGAACTTCACGGCCGTCATCAAAGCCCCTTTGCGCACGCAAGGGGGATGACGCCTGCCACTCGTGCCAGCACGGTGGCCAAGGCCCTGCGATTGCATGCCGCCAGTGCGCATGGATCGCGTCATCCCCGCGGCTCGCGCCGGGGGGCTTCTATCGGCCAAGCGTCGGGCCACCCGCCGAGCCCGTCAACTCACCAGACGCACCGGCGTTTCGGCCTTGCCGGGCCGCAGGTGGTTCCCTATCCTCCCACCCCCTTCGTCGGGGCCGTCGCATGCGCCGAACTTCGTCCGTCATCGAGGCGATCACCGTCCGCCTGGGCATGTCGATCGCCGCTGCGCTGCTGGCCGGCTGCGTGAACAACCCCTTCAAGACCGCGCCGCCGGCCGGCCCGCTCATCCTCGAGCCGCCCCCCGGCATCGCCGCCCCGGCCCACACGCTGCCGCAGGCCGCCGTGACCGCAGTCGCTCCGCCTTCGTACGCGAATGTCGACGGCCAGCAGCTCGAGGCCGCGCTCGTCCGCTCGCGGCAGGAATCGCAGCTCATGCAGGACGAGATCACGGCGCTCCGCGACCAACTGGCAAGCACCTCGTCGCAACTCTCGCAGGTCCGCTCGGCCGGCATGCCTCCTGCCTCGACGACCGGGGGTGGCGCCCCCGGCGCCGTCGCCTCGACCCCGGCTGCCACGATGCAATCGGCGGTCACGCAGCTGAAGCTCGCCGAGCTCGAGCCGCGGTTCGACGGCGCGGTGGTGCGGATCGACGTCCCGGCCGACCGGTTGTTCGACGCCGCCACGGCGAACCTCCTGCCCGGCGGCGTGGCCCTGCTCACTCAGGTGGCCGGCGAGGTCGAGCGGGTCTATCCCGGCCACTTCATCGGCATCGAGGGGCACCTCGACAGCGAGCCGCTGCAGAGCGGCACTTGGGCCTCGGCCCATCAACTCACCGCCGCCCGGGCCGCGGCCGTGTTCGACGTCCTGACCACTCGGACGCCGCTCAAGGAGGGCCAGCTCTTCATCGTGGCGCACGGCGCCAATCATCCGCTGGTCTCCAACGCAACCGCGGCCGGCCGCACCCGCAACCGCCGCGTCGAGCTCGTCATCTACCCCGAGCGCACGACCAAGGACGGCTGAGCTGCCCGCCGCCCGGCCGCAGCATGCGCGGGAGCAACGGTGCCCGCGGGACGGGGATGGCCGCGAGGCTGCGAACCATTAGAATCGGTGCATGCTCACGATCGTGGACTACGGCAGCGGCAACCTGCGAAGCGTGCAGAAAGCCTTCGAGAAGCTGGGCACGCCGGCCGCCATCACGAGCGACCCCGCTGCCGTCGCAGCCGCCGACCGGTTCGTGCTGCCCGGCGTCGGTGCCTTTGGCGACGCGATGCGGGAACTGACCACCCGCGGGCTCGTGGAGCCGATCGTGGCCCATCTCGACGCCGACCGGCCGTTCCTGGGCATCTGCATGGGTCTCCAGTTGCTCTTCCAGACCGGGCTCGAAGGGGGCTGCCATGGGGGCCTGGGCGTACTGGCGGGCGCTGTCGAGCGATTTCACCTGCCCACGGGCCTCAAGGTGCCGCACATGGGCTGGAACGCCGTGACCTGGCAGGGCGACCGGCGGCCCGCCACGGACGGCGAACACTTCTACTTCGTCCATGCCTACCACGCCCGGCCAAGCGACGCGGCGGTGATCGCGGCGACCGCCGACTACGGCGGACCGTTCTGCGCCGCCGTCCGGCGTGGCAGGCTGTTCGCCACCCAGTTCCACCCCGAGAAGAGCCAGACGGCAGGGCTGCGACTGCTCTCCGAATGGCTCGCCTCGACCTGACACCTACACCACTCTCTGGCGACGCACAGGAACGATCTGCATCATGGAACTCTGGCCCGCGATCGATCTCCGAGGCGGCAAGTGCGTGCGGCTGCTGCAGGGCGACTACGCCCGAGAGACCGTCTTCGGCGACGATCCCGTCGAGATGGCCCGCGGCTTCGTGGCGGCCGGCGCCCGCAGGCTGCACATCGTCGATCTCGACGGCGCCCGTGACGGCCGGCCGACGCAGGCCGAGCTCGTCGCCCGGATGGTGCAGGCGGCCGGGGTCCCTTGCCAGCTCGGCGGCGGCGTTCGCACCCTCGAGGCGGCCCACGACTACCTCGCCGCCGGTGTGGCCCGCGTCGTGCTCGGCAGCGTCGCGATCGAACGGCCAGCGTTGCTCGCCGAACTCGCCGAAACCTTCCCGCACCGGATCGTGCTCGGGCTCGACGCCCGTGACGGCCACGTGGCGGTGCGCGGCTGGATCGACACGAGCCCGCTGACGGCGATCGACGTCGCGCGGCGGCATGCCGACCTGCCGCTGGCCGCGATCGTCTACACCGACATCGCCACCGACGGCATGCTCTCGGGCCCGAACCTCACCGCCCTCAGCGACATGCTCGCGGCCACCACGCATCCGGTGGTGGCCTCGGGAGGCGTGGCCACCGCCGCCGACATCGAGCAGATCGCCGCCACGGGCTGCGCCGGCTGCATCGTGGGCCGGGCCCTCTACGAGGGCGCCGTCACGATCGCTGCTGCCCTCGCCGCCGCCGGTGACGTGGCGTAGGGGCCACGCCTCGGTCACGCAGGCTCAGGGTTGCCGGCCCCTGTCGCCCGGACGTTCGCTTCGGCCCTCCAGGCCTCCGCTCACTCCATGCTGGCTTCGCTTCGGCATCCTGCCTGCGCTTGCCATCAAGGCCGGCTCCAGGGCACCGCCAACCCCTCGCGGTCCAATGGAGGAGGATGTGGCAGAACGCCAAAACGGATCCGGAGTGCCGCCACGGCTTCGCGGGCCATGGATGGCCGCGAAGCCGTGAAATCATATCTGCCAGTCGGACGATGGCTCGGGGGCTTCCCCCCGCATCCGGAGCTTGGGCCGCTCGAGGACGACGGTGGTGTGGGGGTCAACCGAGCGGGTCAGCCAGACGTTGCTGCCGATCACCGAGTCGTGGCCGATCCGGGTCGCACCGCCAAGCACGGTGGCGTTGGCATAGATCACCACCCGATCCTCGATCGTCGGGTGCCGCTTGGTGCCGCGGACGAGATGGCCGTCGGCGTCGGTCTGGAACGAGAGCGCGCCCAGCGTCACACCCTGGTAGATCTTCACGCGGCTGCCGATTTCGCAGGTCTCTCCGATCACCACGCCCGTGCCGTGATCGATGAAGAAGTGGTCGCCGATCGTGGCTCCGGGATGGATGTCGATGCCGGTGCGGGAATGGGACCACTCCGCCATCATCCGCGGGATCAGCGGCACCTCGAGCCGGTGCAGGAGGTGGGCCAGCCGGTGGATCGTGACGGCCTCGAGGCCGGGGTAGCAGAAGATGATCTCGTCGAGCGTGCGAACGGCCGGGTCGCCGTCGTAGGCGGCCTGGACGTCGGTCGCCAGGACCCGGCGCACCTCCGGGATCCGGTCGAGGAATTCGATCGTCTTGGCCTGACCAAGCGCCTCGAAGTCGGCATCTTCGGTGCAGCCACGGACGGCCTCCGGCACGGGAGGCGGCTCCAGGCCCGAATCCCGGGCGGCCCGGCCGGCCAACACGATACGCCGCAACGCCCAGCCGATCTGCACAGTCAGCTTGTCGTGCAGGCCGTCGACCAGGTCACCCACGTGGTAGGTGACGTTGCCGAGGTGGAGATTCTCCCGTCGCCGGTAGCCTGGGTAGAGAATCTCCTTGAGATCCTCGCAGGCGGCGACGACGGTCTCGTAGCTGGGAAGCGGGCAGTGGCCGAGGTGGTGGATCGCCGGAACGTGCTGGTAGGTCGCCACGATCCGCCGGGTGAGTTCGGGCAACTGCTCCTTCAGCCGGACGTCGGTGGACATGGTGCTCGATCGTAGAACCGGGCGGAGACGGTCCGCAAACGGCCACGGGAAAGGTCGGCGGCCATGGGGCGCGAGATTGAGGCTTGACCCGAATTTTCCCCGCCGACCGCCCCGAAATCACCCTCCGGGAAAGCCAGGCGCTCTGGGCAACCGGCCGAATGGTCTCGGGCGACCTCACCGCCACCGCTCAGCGGCCGCGGCCGGCGATCCGCACGACCTCGCGGGCCGCTTCTTGGGCCGCGAGCTTGGCTGCGATCGCTTCGTCGCCCGTGGCGGGCCTGGCCGTGATCTCGGTGAGGGCGGCGCGGGCCTGGGCCAGATCGAGCTTCTCAGCCGCAAGCGCCCGCTGCGTGACCACCGTCACGGTATCGTGCCCGACCTCGACGAAGCCGCGGTCCACGAACACGCTCTGCGACCCCTCGCGGCCGTCGCCGAGGCTGATCCGCACCTCGCCCGCTCCAAGGCGACCAATGAAGGGGGCATGCCCGCGGCCGATGCCCCGCTGCCCATCCTCGAGCGGCAGGATCACGCCACGGGCCAAGGTGTCGAGTACGGTCGTCTCCGGCGTGACGATCACGCAGCGGATGCCGGAGGAGCGGGTCGAGTCGGCCATGGCTGGATTCCCGGGTGGGGCGGCTACGGGGTCAGGACTTGGCGGCCATCTTCTTGGCCTGCTCCTCCGCCTGCTCGATCGGCCCGACGTACATGAATGCCTGCTCGGGGAGGTGATCCCACTTGCCGTCGGCGATCTCCTCGAAGGAGCGGATCGTGTCGGCCAGGCTGGTGATCTCACCGGGCTTGCCGGTGAACACCTCGGCCACGAGGAACGGCTGGGAGAGGAACCGCTCCATCCGGCGAGCCCGGTGAACGACGAGTTTGTCCTCTTCCGAGAGCTCGTCGACGCCCAGGATCGCGATGATGTCCTGGAGTTCGCGATACCGCTGCAGCGTGCGCTGGACGCGGCGGGCGATCTTGTAGTGCCGCTCGCCGACGTACTGCGGGTCCAGAATCCGGCTCGACGAGGCGAGCGGATCGACGGCCGGGTAGATGCCCTTCTCGGAGATCGACCGCTCCAGGTAGAGGAAGGCGTCGAGGTTGCCGAAGGCGGTGGCCGGGGCCGGGTCGGTCGGGTCGTCGGCCGGCACGTACACCGCCTGGACGCTCGTGATCGCCCCCTTCGACGTGCTCGTGATCCGCTCCTGGAGCGCTCCCATCTCGGTCGCCAGGGTCGGCTGGTAACCGACGGCGCTGGGCATACGGCCGAGGAGGGCGCTGACCTCGCTGCCCGCCTGCGAGAACCGGAAGATGTTGTCGACGAACAGCAGCGTGTCGGCGCCGGTGGTGTCGCGGAAGTATTCGGCCATCGTCAGAGCCGACAGGGCCACGCGGAGGCGGGCTCCCGGCGGCTCGTTCATCTGGCCGAACACCATGCACGTCTGCTCGATGACGCTGCGGCCCGTCTGGCCGATCTTGGTCTCCTGCATCTCGAGCCACAGGTCGGTGCCCTCTCTCGTCCGCTCGCCGACGCCGGCGAACACCGAGTAGCCGCCGTGCGCGCTGGCGATGCGGGCGATGAGCTCGGTGAGGATGACCGTCTTCCCGAGGCCGGCACCGCCGAAGAGGCCCGCCTTGCCGCCGCGGACGAACGGCGTCAGCAGGTCGATCACCTTGATGCCCGTTTCGAAGAGCTCCGTCTTCGTGGTGAGCTCCTTGACCGGCGGCGGATCGCGGTGGATCGGCCACCGCTCCTGCGTCTCCACCGGGCCGCGGTTGTCGATCGGGTCGCCGAGCAGGTTGAAGACGCGGCCGAGCGTCGCCTTGCCCACCGGCACGGAGAGCGGTCCGCCGGTGTCGACCACCTCGGCGCCGCGGGTCAGGCCGTCGGTCGAGCCGAGGGCCACGCAGCGGACCTTGCCGCCGCCGAGGTGCTGCTGCACCTCGCCGACGAGGTGCAGCGACAAGCCCTTGTTCTCGCTGTCGATGCGGACGGCGTTGTAGATCGCCGGGATCGAGTTCTCGGGAAACTCGACGTCGAACGTCGAGCCGATGACCTGCGTGATGCTGCCGTGTGCCATGTCTGGGCCTGTCTCTTCTCTGCGAGGGGAATGTCTGTCGGGGGAACGGTGTGTCGAAGCGGAAGCGTGCGGAAACGGTCGGGCCGTGGCCGTGCGCGGGGGCGGCCTATTTCTTCTTGAGGGCCTCCACGCCGCCGAGGATCTCCATGATCTCGCCGGTGATCTGCGACTGTCGGGCGCGGTTGTACTGCCGCGAGAGGCTCTTGATCAGCCCGCCGGCGTTCTCCGTGGCCGCCTTCATCGCCACCATCCGCGCGACCTGCTCGCTCACGGCGGCGTCGAGGAAGCACTTGAAGAGCCGGGAGAGGAAGCTGGCGGGGAGGATTTCCTCGAGGATCGACGCGGCCGAGGGATAGAAGTCGTATTCGTCGGATGCCAGCTTGGCCTTCGTGGCCGTCGCGCCCGGCGCCGTGCTGGGCTGGGGCGGGGCGAGCGGGAGCAGCATCTCCGTCACCGCCTCTTGCTTGGCGATCGAGTGGAACCTGGTGTAGACGACGTCGAGCCGGTCGATCTCGCCCGCCGCGTAGGCCGCCAGATAGGCCTGGCCGATCGGGGCGACCGCCGCGAACTCGGGCTTGTCCTCGAACTGCGAGTACTGCTCGGCGATGTCGACGCCGCGGAATCGCAGGGCCGAGATGCCCCGCTTGCCAGACACCGCAACGTGGACAGGCACCTGCTCGCTCTTCCACTGGCCCAGGAGCGCCGCCGACTGCCGGACGATGTTGGAGT
>JBJTPO010000244.1:0-3324 GCA_046075145.1 Planctomycetota bacterium | reverse complement strand
TCAGCGGAGCAGCCCGCGCACGGACTGCCGCCTGGTTTCGCGTTCCATGATCCGGCGCAGGAGTTCGCGACGCAGCCGCTGGAGCTCGCGCACCGTTTCTTCGGGTGATGGGGACGAGACGGATCGCGGCCGGGCCGCGACCAGGCCGTGGTGATGAGTGACCATGCGACGCTCCTGTCGTCATGCCGGCTCCGGCCCGAGCCTGCAACGAAGAAGCATCGGCCCGAAGGCCGCGACCTGTGCACGGAAAAGATCCCGGCCGTCACGGTCTGCCCGACCCGCAGGGTCTGCCAGGGGCCCGCATGGCCCGGTCAGGAGGCGGCGGCCGGCCTCTGGGCGGGAGCAACCACGAACCCCTCGGCCTCGAGCCGCTCGACGAGCAGGGCCACGTGCGCCCGGTCGGCCGTCTCCACCGTCACCTCGACCCCGGTGGAAAACACGTCGGGCCCGGCGAAGGCGCGGTCGTGGACGATCTCGCGGACGCTCGCACCGGTGGCCGCGATCGCGGTGGTGAGCCGGGCAACGCCGCCGGGCCGGTCGCTGATCCGCGTCGCGAATCGCCAACGGCGGCCGTCGGCGGCGAGCCCGTGGTCGATCACGCGGTCGAGGATCGTGAGGTCGATGTTGCCGCCGCAGAGCAGCAGCACGATCGTGCGGCCGGCGAACTCCGCCCCGGCCTCGCCGAGGATCGCCGCGAGCGCGGAAGCCGCCGCCCCCTCGACCACGAGCTTTTCAAGTTCCAGGAGCCGCACCACGGCGAGTGCCAGCGACTCTTCCCCCAGGGTCACCACCCGATCCACCACACGGGCGGCGATCGGAAACGAGACCTCGCCCACCCGCCCCACGGCGAGGCCATCGGCCAGCGTGGGGCGGATCGGCACGGCGACGGGCCGGCCCGCGGCGAGCGACGCCGAAAAGGTCGGAGCCGCGGCGGGCTCGGCGGCCACGATCGTGATCTCGGGGCGGAGGGCCTTGGCCGTGAGCCCGACGCCCGCGAGCAGTCCCGCCCCGCCGGTGGGCACCACCAGCACGTCCGCCTCGGGCACCTCCTCGAGGATCTCGAGGGCCATGGTCCCCTGCCCCGCGATCACCCGCGGGTCGTCGAAGCCGTGGATCAGTTCGAGGCCGTCGCGGGCGGCGATGCTGGCAGCCACCTCGCGGGCGTCGGCGAACGTGTCGCCTTGCAGGATCACGTTCGCCCCGAGCCGGCGGCAGGTGGCGAGCTTCACCAGCGGCGCGAAGCGGGGCATCACGACCGTGACGGGAATGCCGAGCAGCCCGCCATGGTAGGCCAGGCCGAGGGCGTGGTTGCCGGCCGAGGCCGCGATCACGCCCCGCCGCCGCTGCGGCTCGTCGAGGAGCAAGAGCGCGTTGCGGGCCCCACGTTCCTTGAAGCTGCCCGTCCGCTGGAGGAGGTCGAGCTTGCAGAAGATGCGGGCGCCGGTGAGTTCGGAGAGCGGGCGGCTTTCCGGGCAGGGCGTCCGCATGATGCCCGAGGCGATCCGGGCGTGGGCGGCCCGGATGGCGGCGAGCGTGATCGGCTCATCGCGGCCGCTCATACGGATCGCACCCGGGCGGGAGTATGGAACGAGCGGACGTCGATCCAGTGCATCCCGGCCCGCCGGGCGGCTTCGATGCCCAGGCCGCTGTCTTCCCAGACCACGCACCGCTCGGGTCTGGCCCCCAGGCGGCGGGCCGCCTCCAGAAACGGATCGGGGTCGGGCTTGTGGCGAAGCGTGTCTTCGCTGGCCACGATCGGGTCGAAGCAGTCGTCGATCCCGACGCGGGCGAGGATCCGTCGGCAGACATCCTGGAAGCCCCCGGTGACCACGGCCATCGGCACCCGGCCCCTGCTGCGGCGAACGACGTCCACGACCGGGTCGATCGGCAGGATCCGGTCGAGCTGGGCGAGGAAGCCCCGCTCCTTGACCCCGGCCGCGTGGTCCACGTCGATCGCGAGCCCTGCCTCGGCGAAGAGCGTGGCCACGATGTCGCGGGTAGGCCGACCGCCCAGGGAATAGAAGCGGTCCTCGTCGAAGGCGATCCCGTGGGGTTCGGTCACCTCGAGCCAGGCCCGGTAGTGGGCGGGCATGGTGTCGGCCAGGGTGCCGTCACAGTCGAAGAGCAGCGCGTCGTGATCCTGGAGGTGCCACATGGGGTATGCCGGGAGGGCTGGCAAACGGGGGCGGGGGGCGAGTCGGGCCAAGTGACCGGGTTTTAGAGCATCAACCACCAACTGGCCAGCACGGGCAGACGACCGCTGCGGCGAGCCAGGCAAAGCAGGGGATCTTCGGGGAGCCTTTCGATTCCGGTGCCGGTGCTGGAAATCCTCATCCTGCCGACTGCGGTGAGTCGATGAACCCTAACGTTCATGGCGATTTTGCAGCTCGGGCTTCCGGGTTGGCCTGTCTTCGCAGGGCAATGCGACGCGATGAGTACGAAAGCCTCTCTGGGACGGAGCAAGCGTGACGCTCGACGGCGGCGAGCGATTCGCGACCGGCTTGCCTCCTGGCGGCTGCGGGTCCGAAGAGCAGCGACCCTGGGGCTGATGACGGCCGGATTGGCCATCGCCACCGACGGTGCCTGGGCCCAACTCGGCCAGACCGCGATGGCTCCATCAGGTGGAATCGTCAATCGGGCCGTCGCCGGCTTCCAGGAACTCAACCAGGACGGGCCTGGCATCCTCTACTACGGCATCAACGCTGCCGACCGCGGCCTGGGCTACGTCGGCAGCTATATGACGCTTGGCGGATTCATCCCGGCGTTCGAGGATGACCTCGGCGGCTTCTGGGCGGCTGATCTCCGCGGCCATCTCTCGGAATATGGCGGCTTCTTTTCGAACCTGGGCGCCGTCCGCAAGCAGTTCATCGGCGGCACGCTCCTGGGTGTCGGGGTTTACTGGGATTACGACGGCGACATCGGCCAATATGCGGATGTCGTGATCCCGAGCAAAGGCAGCTCCTACGTCTTCCCTGGCGGCCAGGCCTATAACCAGGTCGGCGTCTCCGGCGAGTGGCTCACCGACTTCGGCAACCTGCGCAGCAACGGATACATCCCCGTGGGCACGACGGCCCAGCTGGCCGGCCCTTTCGTGGGCAACTCACTGCTTTGCGTCAACGGCGTGAATGCCGCGCTGAGTGGAGCCGATCTCGAGGTGGGAGCCTACATCCCGGGACTCGCCTATTGGGCCGGCATGGTCAGTGTCGGCGGCTACGCCCTGGGGAACGTCCGCTACGATTTTGCCGATGGACAAGAGGCCGTACCGTGGTTTGGCGGTGTCTACACCCGACTCGACATGACCTTCATCGAGAACGGGGATTTCTC
>JBJTPO010000243.1:0-1566 GCA_046075145.1 Planctomycetota bacterium | reverse complement strand
ACCACGGCCTGGCCGTGATCGAGCACGCCCCGTTCGGCCCGATCGCGGCGATCACGCCGCAGGGAGCGTGCTCGATCACGGCCAGGCCGTGGTCGCCGCTAAAGACCTCGCTCTGCATGAACTCCACGCCCGGCACCTTCTCGCCGAGCACCTTGAGCTTGCCGATCTTGTGGTCGAGCCGGCCGATCTTCGTCTCAGCAAACTCCATCCGGCCGAGTTCCTCGGCGTCGTCGATCGCGATCCGGCGGATGTGGGCGATCGCCCGGCGGCGGCCCTCCACGCCCGCGCCCTCGAGCTGCTCGAAGGCCGTCTGGGCGGCCGCCACGGCGTCGTTGACGGTGTGGCAGATTCCATGGGCGGCCGCCGGTCGTCCGGGGCCGGCTCCAGCGGACGGCGGCGCCGCCGCTGAGCCTTCGGGCCCGCGGCGGTGTTGTGCGGCAGCGGAAGGCGGGGTCGCGCGGCCGTTGGTAGCGGGCCCTTGCTGGCCGCTGGTGATCTCGGCGATCACCTGGCGGACGATCGCGGCGATGTCGGGGGCGGTGGGGGTGCTCATGGTTACGGTGAGTTCCTCGAAAACGATCTTGATGCCGGAGTTACGTCCGCTTGAACACGTCATGGCCGTCCACGCGGACGGCGTCGACGAGGCCGATCACGACGGCGTCGATCGGCAACGTCTTGGTCTCGGGGGTCAGCCGGGCGCTCGAGCCCTGGGTGACGAGCACGAACTGCCCCTCCCCCGCCCCGAGCGTGTCCACGGCGATGAAGGTTCGGCCGGTGGAGACGAGGCTCGAGCGGGTCTTCTCGTCGAGCCGGTAGGGCTCCACCACGAGCAGCTTGTGCCCGGTCATCGTGGCCGTCTTCTGCGTGGCCACCACGGACCCCGTCACCTGGGCGATGAACATCAGCCACCGGTCCTTTCTGTGCTCTGCCGAATGATTCGTTCCTGGGCGAGCAGGTCACGGGCCTGCCGGGCCACCACCAGCTCCTCGTTGGTCGGGATGATCCACACGGCCGTCCGGCTGCCGGGTGCGGTGATCGCCCGCTCCCCCTTGGCCGGGGTCGCGTTGGCCTTGTCGTCGATCGCGATCCCGAGGTCGCCGAGGCCCCCGAGCACCGCCGCCCGTGTGGCCGGGGAGTTCTCACCGATGCCGCCGGCGAACCCGATCGCGTCGAGGCCGCCAAGTTCCACGATCCCGGCCCCCAGCCAGTGGCGGATCGCCGCCACGTAGACCTCGATCGCGGTCCTCGCCCGCTCGCTGCCAGCCGCGACAGCCTCTTCCAGGTCCCGCATGTCGCCGGAGGTGCCCGACATGCCGGCCAGGCCCGCCTTTGTGGAGAGCTCCACGAGCAACTGCTCGAACGAGCGGCCCGTCGCCTTGGCCACGTGCAGCACCGCGTACGGGTCGAGGTCGCCGGCCCGATTGTTCTGGGGCAGGCCCGACTGCGGGCTCATCCCCATCGAGGTGCCCACGCTCCGGCCGTCACGGATCCAGCAGACGCTGCTCGAGCCGCCGAGGTGGCAGGAGATCGCCCGCAGCGGCCGGCCGGGCCGCGCCGGCACGAGCG
>JBJTPO010000242.1:0-2017 GCA_046075145.1 Planctomycetota bacterium | reverse complement strand
CCGCCGTCGCCGTCGCTGAGAACGACCGACAGCTCGCGGGAGGTGACGGGCGCGTCGCTGTTGTTGAAGAACGTCATCGCCCGGAGCGTCGCCTGGGCCACAGCGGGAGTGACGAGCGTGCTCGAAAAGACCACCGACAACGGGCTCGCGTTCGAGCCACCGGAAATCGAGCCGATGGCGACGGAAGTCGTCCCATTGCCCAGCATCAGGCTGTCGCCACTTCGCCAGATGGTTCCATTGACGTTGTTCGTCGTATTGCTGAAGCTGACCACGTCGCCAACCGCCAGATTGCGCAGTAGCAGCACGCCGCCATCGAAGTTCGCCGAGTCTGAGTCGGAAACCGTGGCATTCGGAAACAGCAGCGATGCCGCTTGGTTCTCCAAAACCGTCTTCGTGGTGTCCACCAGGTTGACGACGGGGTTGGCATCACCCGGGTTGGAGAACTCCACGGCCACCGTCGTGCCGGCGACCACAATGATCCCGTGGTCGTCCTCGTCGAGCCACGGCTGCCCGCTGCCCTCTCGCCAGCCTTCGCCCACCACGATCGTCGCAAACCGCTTCCCCTCATCCCCGGCCGCATCGACGTCGCCGTTGAGCCGCCGATCGATCGCATGACCGGCCTCCTCGAGGAGCACTTGGGTCACCCACCCCAAGTCGGCCCCCGCCCTGAGCCAGTCGGCGTTGACGTAAATCCGCTCGCTGCCGGTGTGCCCCGTCGCGGCGTACGCCGCCTGGGCGGTGCCGAGAACCTGCCCCGACACGATCTGCAGCGGAACCGAGAAGCGACCCGCCGCGATGTCAGAGCGGAGCGTCGCAATGCCGGCCGCAGCGTTCACGCCGAATGCGTCCTCCGCCACGGCATCAAACGTGGGACTCGAAACGGCCTCCGTCAGTTGTCTCGTGCCGATGGAAACAGCTTCGGCCAGCCGGCCGCTCGAGGAGGCGTCCAATAGGCCAGCCCCATCGACAAGGGACCAGACGTTAGCTGCCTGTACTGGCGTCGCGGGCGCCTCACCCCACGAGAACTGCTCGGTACCCGAGAGTGCCAGACGCACCTCGAGCCGCTCTCCAGGAAAGGCCACGCTTCGCCTCCGCCGCGCTGCAACTGGCCGGCGCCGCCAAGGCGACATCCAGAGCCCGCCCGCCAGGGTGCGTCTCAGGCGGCGGAAGAACGAGATGATCATCGGCGTTCGGCGGGGTGTAGGCGGGCAGCCGAAAGAAGGCTCGCGTGGGGCGGAAATGGGCAGCCTGCCACTCCAATCTCTAGGTCACAGTACGCGACCGAGGCCCGACAGTTCGAGGACTTGGCAGATCGTGCACGAAAAATCGCAAAAAAAGCCCGGAATTGTCATGCATCGCGCAAGCGAATCCCCACCAAAGGGGTTTTCGGAGGGAGCCGGACTGCTAGCGGCGGATCCCAATATTGAGCGAGAGGCCAACCAGGCCGACGGCCCCCTGCCCGTCGGGCACCAAGCCGTCCTCGATTGCCCCAAGGCCTGTCATCCAGTACTGGGCTTCCGCATTACCGCCCGCGAATGCGGTCGCCCCGCCCCCGATCGCCCGCTCCCACCGAGGCCCGACTGCAAACTCGAGGATGCCCCCGACCGTGCTGGGCTGGGTGCCGATCGGGTCGGCGGCCGTCTGCGAAAGACTGTTGCCAAAGACGCCGGAGCCTTGAGCTGAGCCGAACCACCGCCAGTGCTCGAACCGTCGACTGCGACGCACCGCCTGGATACCGGCCGTGACGCCTGCGGCATCCATTCGCCAGCGATCAGGATCGCCCGACCCATCCCCCAGATTGAGCTCGTTGCCAATCCAGGTCGCGCCACACGACAGCATCACGTCCCACGACCCAAACGCCACCTGTTGCGTCGCTTCGACGTCGAGCTTCTGAAAGATCAATCGCGTCTCGGTCGTGCCCAACGCGTTGGCATTTGAAGCGAACTGGTCATACTGCCACCACCGGACACGCGCCCCGAGTCCGTCCTCGTCAGACCAACCGCCCCAGAGCCGCCAG
>JBJTPO010000241.1:0-2937 GCA_046075145.1 Planctomycetota bacterium | reverse complement strand
GTCGACGATCGCGAGTATGGGCTGGTCGTGGATGGGAGCACCGGATCGGGCCAGGCCGGCCGGGGCTGCCGCGACCTGCTCGAGTCGGCGAGCCTCTCCACGATCGTCGTCAAGCCGATCGGGGGCGTGCTCGCGGCGCTCGGCATGTACTCCGGGGCGACCGTCCTCGGTGACGGCGGCGTCGTGTTGATCCTCGATCTGCGGGGCATCGCCCGGGGTGCCGAACTGCCACCGCTCGAGCGGGCAGACGAGACCCGAGGAGAAGCGGCGGTCGCCGCGGCCGAGGAGCGGTATCTCGTGTGCCACACGCGGATCGGGCGGCGGGTCGCGCTGCCGTTGGCCGATGTCGTCCGGCTGGAGAAATACCGCGGCCGCGACGTACAGATGGCCGGGCCGAGGCGGGTCGTCCGCCGCGGCGATGCCTTCACGCCGTTGGCGGACGCTGACCACCTGCTGGCCGCGGGCCGCCCGCTGTCCGACGGGCCAGCTGAGCCGGAGGCGGGCGTGAACGTGGTGGTGGTCCGCGTGTCGGGCACGGAAATCGGGATCGCCGTCCAGCGGATCGTCGACGTAGTCGGTGCCGAGTCGGCCCTCCAAAAGACGCTGGCCGCGGCGGGCGTCGCCGGCACCGTCGCCCTCGGTGGGAAGGCCACGGAAGTCCTCGACATTGCTGCGGCGGTGTCCGGTGTCTGACCCGCAAGGCCTCATGCACGCGCCGCGACCCGTGACCTCCGCCGCCGCTTCCCGCGCCCGCCGCTGGTGCTCGTTCGTCCTGGGCAATGAATGCTTCGCGGTCGAGGCGGGGATCGTCGTCGAGGTGCTGCGGAGCCGCCGGCTGACGCGGGTGCCCCTGGCGGCCCGGGGCATGCTCGGCCTGATTCAGCTTCGCGGCCGGATCGTGCCGGTGATCGACCCGGCCGAACCGCTGGCTGTGAGTCGGCGGAGCGGATCCGCCGCGAGCCCCCACCTGGTGATCGCCCCCAGCGACGACTGGTATGGCCTGCTTGTCGATGAGATGCTCGACGTGATCGAGATCGAGCCCGAGCGGGTGGAGCGGCCGACCGCCGGCATGGACCTGGTGCAGGGCACGTTCGCGGCTGCCGACCGGCTCGTGCACCTGCTCGATCCCGAGCGCATGATTCAATCCCTGACGCGACAGCGGCCGGTGCTTTCCGGAAAACCGTCGTCGCAGGATATCCATGGGTCGATTGGTTTGTCGGAGGGGTTGGCCCGTGCCGCTGGTCAGACTCACAGCAATCCAAGCTTGCAGTCGAAACAACGTTCCCCTGAGACGTGGAGGTAGCGATGGCGGTTTCTGATGACCAGGTGGCGGCGGCGGCAGTCGGGGGCGGCTGGCGGTCCCTCCTGGGCAACCGCCTGCTGCTGGCGCTGCTGGCGGTGTCGCTGATTCCGATGGCCCTGTTGGGTCTGGCCAGCCAGCAGGCCTCGTCGACCGCCCTCAAGACCCAGGCCTTCAAGCAGCTCGAGACGGTCAACACGATCACCGGGCAGAGCGTCGAGCGCTACTTCGCCACGCTGCACGACGAGCTGCGGGTGCTCTCGGAGGATCGGATGATCTCGGCGGCGATCCGGGAGTTCACCGCCGGCGTCGCCGTTGTGCTCGCCGAGGATGACGTCGACTTGCAGGGAGTGACCAAGGCCCGCCGCGCACTCGAGGGGTTTTATGCCGGTGAGTTCGCGGCGGCCTACCGCAAGGCGACCGGCACGGACCCCGATGCCCGGGCCCTCGTGGCCTCCCTCGACGACGCGTCGGTCTGGCTCCAGGATCTGTATCTCAGGAGCAACGAGTATCCGCTCGGCTCCAAGGCCAACCTCGACGCGGCGGCCGACGGCTCGGCCTACACCAAGGCCCACGCCCTCTACCATCCGATCCTGAGGAACCTCCAGGAGAAGTACGGCCTCTTCGACCTGTTCCTGATCGACGCCGCGAGTGGCCACATCGTCTACAGCGTCTGCAAGGAGATCGACTTCGCCGCCTCGCTGCGGACTGGCCCGGTGGCTGGCACGAACCTGGGCCGCTGTGTCCAGGAGGCCCTCGCCGCGGGCACCCGTGACACCGTCTCGTTCGCCGAGTTCGACCGCTACCTCCCGAGCCTGATGGCGCCGGCGAGCTTCATCGCCGCCCCGGTTTTCGACGGCCGCACGCTCGTGGGCGTGGTGGCCTTCCAGATCCCGCTCGACCGCGTCAGCAGGATCATCGGCGAGACGACCGGCATGGGTAGGACAGGCGAGACCTACGCCATCGGGGCTGACCGGCTGTTCCGCAGCGAGTCGCGATTCACGGCGGACCTGGGGGTGGAGTCGACGGTCCTCAATCCGAAACTCAAGGTCGACACCGCGCCGGTTCGGGCGGCACTCGACGAGGGCGGCGTCGGAACGGCCCTGGGCGTCGATTATCGCGGCCAGCCGGTGCTCGCGTCGTGGCGACCCGTGACGATCCACGCCGACTCCGCTGGCGGCCGGGGCACCGTCCGGTGGGCCCTGCTCTCCGAGATCGACCGCGACGAGGTGCTCGCGCCGATCAACCAGCTGTGGCGATTCGGCCTGGCCGTGTTCGGGCTCACGGCCCTGGGCGTGCTGGCCGTCTCGACGCTGATCGCCCGCCGGATGAACCGTGAGGCCCTGCGGCAGGCGCGGCTGGTGCACGGCATCATCGACAACACCCACGCCCTGGCGAGTTCGTCCGAGGAGCTCACGAGTGTCAGCCAGCAGATGAGCGCCGCCGCCGAAGAGACGACCGCCCAGGCCAATCTCGTGTCGGCCGCGGCCGAAGAGGTCAGCAGCAACGCCCGCACCGTCTCCGGCTCGATCGAGAACCTAGTGGCGAGCATTCACGAGATCGCCCACAGCGCACAGGATGCCGCGGCCACCGCGCGGCGTGTCGTGGAGATGGCCCCCAGCACCTCAACAACAACG
>JBJTPO010000240.1:0-2179 GCA_046075145.1 Planctomycetota bacterium | reverse complement strand
CGAAGGAAGGCACGATCCTCGAGTCGCTGTACGTGCAGCCCGTCTGCTCGCCGACCCGGTCCTGCCTCATGACCGGCCGCTACCCGACCCGCACCGGCGTCTACACGGTCGTGCAACCGCACGCCGACTGGGGGCTGCCGCTTGCTGAGCGGACGCTCGCCCAGGCCCTCAAAGACGCCGGCTACCAGACGGCGATCAGCGGCAAGTGGCACCTCGGCGCGTTCGAGCCTGCCTACCTGCCGACGGCTCGCGGCTTCGACCGTCAATACGGACATTACTTCGGCCACATCCACTACTTCACGCACATGCGCGCCAGCGATCACGACTGGCAGCGCGACGACCGCACGGTCCGCGAGGAGGGCTACTCGACCGAGTTGATCGCGACGGAAGCCTGCCGGATCATCGCCGGCCGCGACCCGGCGAAGCCGCTTTTTCTCTATGTTCCCTTCAACGGCGTGCACGGCCCCTATGCCGTGCCCGACCGATACAAGGTGGCATACGCAGGGATCGCGGACGACCGCCGACGCACACTCGCCGGCATGCTCGCCGCCGTGGACGAGGCCGTAGGCAGCGTTGTGGACGCCATCGTGAAGGCCGGCCTCCGTGAGGACACGCTGATTGTCTTCTCAGGCGACAACGGCGGCTGCCCGCCCGGTACGAACGGTCGGCTCCGCGGCTTCAAGGGCTCGCTCTACGAGGGCGGAATCCGCACCTGCGGCTTCGCCACCTGGCCCGGCCATGTGCCGGCCGGCGGTCGCACGAGCGAGCCAATCCACACCGTGGACTGGTTCCCCACCATCGTGAAGCTCTCCGGCGGGAGGCTCGACGGTGGCCAACCGCTCGACGGCCGCGACATCTGGCCCGTGATCACCCGTGGCGCGAAGTCGCCGCACGAGGCGATCCTTGTGGCCAAAGGCCCCACCCGTGCCGCGGTGCGCATCGGCAGTTGGAAGTTGATCGCCACCGATGGCCAGGAGGAACTCTACGATCTCGCGATCGACCTCGAGGAGCGGACCGATCGGGCCGCGGCCGAGCCAGATCGTGTCCAAGCGATGCGGGCAAAGCTCGCCGATCTCTTGGCCGATGCGAAACCGGCTCGGCAGGAGGAGCCGACGGAACGGCCCCGCCGCCAGCGGTCCGCAGCCGGGACCGCGCGGTAGCGGTCTTGCGCTGACGGCCCAGGCGGCGACCGGGACCGGGAGACGGGCCGTTCGTTCCGTGGAGATTGGCCACGGCGGCCGACTGCCGTACAACGGGAGTCATGACTACCGCCTTCGGCCCGTCCATCACCACCACCGAACTGCCCCTCGGGCCCCCGCTGCGGGGCAAGGTCCGCGACTGCTACCGCTTCACGTCGCCCGCCTTCGGCGACGCGCTCTTGATCGTGAGCACCGACCGGATCAGCGCCTTCGACTGGATCCTGCCCTCGCCGATTCCCGACAAGGGCCGCGTGCTCACGGCGATCTCCCGATTCTGGTTCGACCTGCTCGCGCAGGGGCCGAACCCGATCGCCCATCACCTGCTCACCACCGACGTCGACGCGATGGGACTGCCGGCCGAGATCGACCGCGAGCCGCTCCGCGGCCGCACGATGCTCGTCAAGCGGGCCGAGGTCATCCCCTTCGAGTGCGTCGTCCGCGGCTGGCTGGCCGGATCCGGCGTCACCGAATACAAGCGAAGCGGCACGGTCTGCGGCGTCCCGCTGCCCCCCGGCCTCCGCCCGGGCGACCGCCTCCCCGCGCCAATCTTCACGCCGGCCACGAAGGCGGCGAGCGGCCACGACGAGAACGTCTCGTTCCAGGTGATGGCCACGGCGGTCGGGGGCGAGGTTGCCGCCGCGCTCCGCGACAAAAGCCTCGCGGTCTACGCCCGGGGCGCGGAGCACGCGGCCGCCCGGGGGATCGTGCTCGCCGACACGAAGTTCGAGTGGGGCCGGCTGCCCGACGGCTCGCTGATCCTCGTGGACGAGGTGCTCACGCCCGACAGTTCCCGGTTCTGGCCGGCGGCCGGCGCCGGGAAGGGCCGGGTGCCCGACTCGTTCGACAAGCAGTTCGTCCGGGACTGGCTGGAGTCGAGCGGCTGGGACAAGGCGAGCCAGCCGCCGCCGCTGCCTGTCGATGTCGTGGCCCGCACGCGCGACAAATACGTCGAGGCCTGTCGCCTGCTGACCGGTGCGGTG
>JBJTPO010000239.1:0-2678 GCA_046075145.1 Planctomycetota bacterium | reverse complement strand
GCCGAACTCGTAGGGCCGCGTGGGCACGAGCTCGACTGCGCCGTCGCCCGTCACGTTCACCTGGTGCCGGCCCGTCCGCGAGGGATCGAGGGCGGCGAAGATTTGCTCGAGCAGCTTGCCCTGGAAGGTGCGAAGCGCCTTGGGCGTGAGCTCGTAGCCCTTTCTGCCCTTTTCCAGGCCCTGGCGGGCGGCCGCCTGCTCGACGGCCTCCTCCACCTGCCGGCGGATCCGGTCGAGCTCCGAAAGTTCGGCCGACTCGGCGTAGCGGGCGAGCGCGTCCATGTCGATCAAGACGACATGGGCGTTCTTCCGGGCCTCCTCGAGCTGGGCCAGCAGCCGCTCGATCTCCTCGAGCTGTTCCTTGACCTCGATTGCCTCGTCCACGCCGAGCTTCTCCCGGCCGGTGAACTGCCACTTCGAGGCCAGTTCGTCGATCTGATACGCCTTGCCGAGCCGGTCCGTGAGCCCGACGAGCTCCCCGGCAAACCGCCCCTGGTCGTCGTCCTGCGCGTACCAGAGCCGCTCCAGCCGCCGGAGCTGCTCCTCGCGGACGGCCCGCTCGAAGGCCTCGCGGTGCTCGGCGGGCGGCCGGGCCCGCGCCGCCGCCTCGTGAAACTCGCGGCGGGCCTGCTTGCGGACGCTCTGGGTCTCGTGGCGTTCGAGGATCCTGCGGCGGATCTCCTCGAGCTTCCGCTTCAGCGAGTCGATCGACGCCCCCAGCCCCGCGATCTGATCGGGCTCGAGCACGATCGCGTCGGCAAGCTGCTCCGCCGTGAGCTGCATCTCGTCGAGGTCGCCAAACTCGAGCAAATGCTCCATCGCCGCCGACAGAAGATCGGTCTCCGGCGGCCGCGGGGGCGGAATCCGGGCCGGGTCGTACCGCTGGTACGTGTGGACGATCCCGCCGAGCGAGTCGCGCGTGGGCATGGGCTAGCGGAAGCCTCCCGTGTCGTAGACCGTCTTCCCGTGACTCTGGATCCGGGAGATCCGGTCGGTGGCGTGCAGCCCGGCCAGCACGAACTCGATGCAACTCGCCCGCACCGCCGGATCCCGGGCCGCGTTGACCTCGAAGGCCCGCTCCCAGACCGCCGGCACGTCGGCGAGGATGTCCCGGTAGGCGACGCTCGGCACGGTGTCGCCAACCTCGACCTTCACCCCTTCGCCGAAGACCTTGCCGATCTCGTCGAGCCCGTGGGCCTCCACGTATTCCTCGAACACGGTGGCGATCGCCTCGGCCATCACGGCGTCGAGTACCTGCCGCTCGCTCATCTGGTGGCTGCCCATCAGGTCGAGCTCCAGCTTGCCGAGGCTCGACGTATAGAGGTGGCCCAGATCGCTGATCCGAGGCACGGCCGGCTGCTCGCCATGCCGCACGCCCCGCTGCCGCGAACTGGCGACCATCGTCTCGTAGTTGGCGATCGAGAACCGGGCCGACACGCCCGACTGCTGGTCGATGTATCTGCTCTTCCGCGCGGCGACGGTGATCTGCTCCACGATCTGCTTCATGAAGTGGGGCACGGCCACGGGCCACTCGCCGCCGAGATCCACGCCCGCTTCCTGCTCGGCCACGGCGATGCCCAGCTCCCGGTCCCGCGGATAGTGGGTGTGGATCACGGCCCCGATCCGGTCCTTGAGTTGGGGGATCACCTTGCCCGAGCGGTTGTAGGTGGAGGGATTCGCCGAGAACAGCAGCATCACGTCGATGTCGAACTTCACGGGATAGCCGCGGATCTGGACGTCCCGCTCCTCCAGGATGTTGAACATCCCCACCTGCACGAGTTCGTCGAGTTCCGGTAGTTCGTTCATCGCGAAGATCCCGCGGTGCATCCGGGGGATCAGCCCGAGGTGGAGCGCCTCCTCGCTGGCCATGCTCGTGCCGCCGGCGAGCTTGGCGGGATCGATCTCGCCGATGATGTCGGCGAACTTGGTGCCCGGCGCGAGCCGCTCGGCGTAGCGATCCGCACGGTGCCACCAGGCGATCGGGACCTCGGCGGGATCGCGGGTGACGACCAGCCGGCGGCCGGCCGCCGTGGTCGGGGCGAGCGGATCTTCGTGGAGCGGGATCGCGGGGTCGTCGAGGTAGGGAATCGCCTCGTCGAGAAACCGCACGAGCAGCCGCATCAGCCGGCTCTTGGCCTGCCCCTTCTCGCCGAGGAACAGCATGTCGTGGCCGGCGATCAGCGAGATGGCGATCTCGGGGATCACCGTGTCGTCGTAGCCGACGATTCCGGGAAAGAGTTCCTCGCCCGCCTGAAGCATCCGGAGGAAGTTTTCCCGCACCTCGTCCTTGACGCTGCGGCTCTTCCAGCCGGAGGCCTGCAACTCGGCGAGCGTTGTGGGGCGGCGGGCGTGCGACATCAGTTTTCTCCCTGGGCGAACGGCTTGATTGTAGGCGGTCGGGCGAACGCGGCGTTGCCGATGACGCGGATTTGTAGGGACCCGTGGGTGACGCAGGCTCGGGGTTGACGGTCCCTGTCGCCCGGACGTTCGCTACGGGCATCCTGCCCTCCGCTCTCTCGATGCTGGCTCCAGGGCACCGGCAACCCCTCGCGGCCCAACGGTGGGCGGGGACGGTACCCGCAGGGGACTGTCCCCCTTCCGCACGCAAGGGGGCTTCTATCGGCTCAGATGCGCCGCCGCGAACACCGCGCGCCACATCGCGCACGAACACGGCCGCC
>JBJTPO010000238.1:0-4483 GCA_046075145.1 Planctomycetota bacterium | reverse complement strand
CCCATGTCGATCCGCATCTGGAGCACCTCTCGGCCGTTGCGGGCCTTGAGCAGGCGGGCGTTCACCTCGCCGGGCGTGAACTCCCAGGACTTGAGCAGCGTGTCGATGTCGCGGGGGCTGGGCATCGGAATCCTTCACCGGGGCGGAACACGGGCGTCGTCGCCCGCGTGGCGATTATACCAGCGGCCCGTCCGGGAAGCGGCTCACTCGTCGGGCTGGGCCCGGAGTCGCTTGGTGGTGCCACGGCGTTTCTTGGCATCGAGGCGGGCCGCCCGCGCGGCCCGGGGCACCTTGGTAGGGCGACGCACCTTCGGTGGCACCAGGGCACGCTCGATGATGGCCGACAGTTTTGCCAGACAGTCGGCGACGTTGCGGGGCTGCTCGCGGTGCCGCTGGCTGGCGATCACGAGAAAGCCGTCGCCGGTGAGCCGCGACCGCTCGCGCGTCCAGAGCCGCAGGCGGACATCTTCCGGCAGTTGGGGGCAGCCGGCCACGTCGAACCGGAGCACCGCCTTCGAACTCGTGCGGTTGACGTGCTGGCCGCCGGGACCCGAAGACCGGGCGAACTGCCACGCGAGCCCGTCCGGCGGAATCACGATCCGCCGCGAGCCGGTGCCGATCACGAGTGGTCGCTGGGGGGGCATGGTCGCCAGGCCTTCCGCGGGGCAGTATGCCTGAATGATGGTAGCGATATGATCTGATACGCGTTTCGCAAGACGCGCGGGCCTTGCCGTGGGCCGGTCAACCCCTCGAACAACCCACGATCAGTCCGCCCGGACGCGAGCGGATCCAGGAGATGTGGTTCGACGTATTTCGCCGAGGAGTGACGAACCGATGGTTTTGCCGACCACGCTGATCGTGCTGCTGGTGTCGCTCGCCGCCGGTCTGCCGGCTGTGCGGGCCGACGAGCCGGCCGACCTCGCCACGCGGCGCGGCGAGGATTGGGGGGCGTTCCTCGGGCCCACGGGTAACGGCCGCAGCAGCCTGGCCGCGCTGAAGACCCCCTGGGCCGCCGCGGGTCCCGAGATTGTCTGGCACACGAGCATGGGCGAAGGCTACTGCTCGCCGGCGGTGGCGCTCGGCCGCGCGGTCGTGTTCGACCGCATCGGCGGCGAATGCCGGCTGCGCTGCCTGCATGCCGAGACCGGCCGGTCGCTCTGGGAGCATCGGTATCCGACGGCCTACGTCGACACCTTCGGCTACGACTGCGGCCCGCGGGCGGCCCCCGTGATCGCCCACGGCCGCGTGCTCAGCTTCGGGCCGGAGGGGCGGCTCGAGTGTCGGCGGCTGGAGGATGGAGAAAGCCTCTGGCAGGTGGACACTGCCGCCGCCTATCACGTGGTGCAGAACTTCTTCGGCGTGGGCGCGGCGCCGCTGGTGCTGGAGTTCGACGGCCGGCGGCTCGTGGTCGTGCAGGTGGGCGGGAGCCGGCCCGGCTCGGCCCCGCCGTCGCCCGAGCGGCTGGAGCTCGTCAAGGGGCTCGACAGCGGCCTCGTGGCCTTCGACCTGGAGACCGGGCGGGAAGTCTGGCGAGCGTCCGACCAGCTGGCCAGTTACAGCACGCCGGTGGTGACCCTGCTCGGGGGCCAACGGCGAATCCTCGCCTGGATGCGGGACGATTTTCTGGTGGTCGATCCGGCCGGCGGCGGCGTCGGCGGCCGGTTCCGCTGGCGGGCTGACGACGTGTTCAGCGCCGTGGCCGCCAGCCCCGTGGTGAGCGGGGAGCAGGTGCTGTTGAGCGAGGCCTACGAGCCGGGGAGTGTACTGCTCGACCTCGCGGCGATCGCGGGGCCGGACGGCAGGCAGGACGGGGGGGCCATCGGCGTGCTGAGGCAGGATCGCCGCGGCAGCCGCCCCGACCGGGCCCTCAAGGCCCACTGGGCTACGCCCGTGCTTCACGACGGGCATCTGTATGGCGAGAGCGGCCGGAACTCCGGAGATGCCGTGCTGGCCTGTGTCGACTGGAAGACGGGGGCGGTGGGATGGAGCGAGGGGGGCTACGGCCGCGCGAGCGCGACCCTGGCCTGTGGCCATCTCGTGGTGCTCGGCGAGTATGGCGATCTGGCCCTCGTGCGGGCGACGCCGGCACGCTACGAGGAGGTCTCGCGCGTGCGGATCGTCGGCGAGCTGACCTCGGGCCGGGAAGCCGACCTGCTCACGCCCCCCTGCTGGGCCGCGCCGGTGATCGCCCGCGGGCTGCTCTACGTCCGCGGCAAGGATCGGCTCGTGTGCCTCGACCTCACCGACGCTCAGTAGCGGGTGGGATTGTCGGTCGATGATTTGTCAAGGGTGAATCCTGGCCCGATGCTGGCTGCGTTGGCCGGCACCAGCCACGGCCTGCTGCCGCCGTTTCTCACGTGGTTCACAGCTCTCTGGACAGTCTGCGCGCGGGCGTCCCATACTCTCCGCCTTCGAGGCGGGCGAACCGAGCCGCGGCCGACAGCGGCGATTCCCCTGGAGCACGACCGAGCATGTTCGAGATCGCCATCAGCCAGATGACGACGTCCCGCTGGGAGCTGTCGTTCGAAGTGGATCGACTCTCCGCCCATGGCTTCGAGGCGATCTCCTTGTGGAGGCCGAAGGTTTCCGACGTTGGCATCGCCGCGGCCGCGGCCCTGATCGCGGCGGCCGGCCTGCGGGTCTCGAGCGTGCAGTGGGCCGGCGGCTTCACCGGCGGCGACGGCCGGTCGTTCGACGAGAGCGTCGACGACGCGCTGGAGGCGATCGAGACGGCCGAGGCGCTCGCCGCCCCTGTTCTGGTCGTCCACAGCGGTTGCCGCGGGGGCCACACCCGGTCGCACGCCCGGCGGCTGTTGGCCGAGGCGATCGAACTCCTGGCTGCTCCGGCCAGGCAGGCCGGCGTCACGCTGGCCGTCAAGCCGATGCATCCCGTCGCGGCCGCCGGCTGCAGCTTCGTGAGCCGGCTGGGCGAGGCCGTCGAACTCGTGGAAGGCTTCGACGACCCGGTCGTGCGGCTGGCCCTCGACCTCTGGCACTGGGCCGACGACGCCGAGGTCGGCAGGCTCCTGCCGCGGCTCGCCGAGCGGACGGCCGTGGTTCAGGTGGCCGACCGAACCGGACCGGCGACGGCCTCCGCAGACCGCCTGCCCGCCGGGCACGGCAGGCTTCCACTTGCCGACGTGGTGGTCGAGTTGGCCGCCCATGGCTGGCGGGGCGAACTGGAGTTCGATCCCGTCGGCGAAACGGTCGAGATCCTCGGCTACGACGGTGTACTCGCGGAGACGCGGCTCGTGGCGACGGCATGGGAGGGGCGGCTCGCCGAGGCCGCCAGTGGCATCAGGCACAGTCAGGCCAGTCCGGCTCACTTGCGTGGGGTTGGCGGCCGCAAATCCCACGCCTCGAGCCAGACGGTCTCGCCGGGCTGAAGCGAAAAGTCTTCACGCAGTCGGCGGTCGAAGTCGTCCATGTGGGCGGCGCCGTAAAAGATTGCGATCCGGTGGTCTCCCCGGGCGATCCGCTTCTCGAGCACCGCCAGGGCGGCGGCGTTGCGGTCGGTGATCAGGGTCGATCCCTCCTCGCCGCCGAAGGCGCTCGTGAGCACGTCCATGTCGGAGAACTGCTCGGCCATAATCCTGCGGAGGCGAACCTGGCGGTCAGCCCCGCCGCCGAAGAGCAGGCCGAAGAGTTCGCCCACGCCCATCTCCGGCGCGGCGGTCTCGCCCCGCTCGGCTCGCGCCATGCTCTCGCTCATGATCTTCGTGAACATGCTCCACCACGACTCGCCCCGCTTCTTCATCGCCTGCTGGAACTCCCTGGGGGAGAGGTCGGCGTGGACGAAGTTGGCGGCGGTGTAGTCGATGCTCTCGAGTTGGAACTCCAGGCCCAGGAGCTTCGTGAGCCCCTGCTGGGCCGAACCGATGGCGCCGGCAGGCTTCCGGCCCGGTCGCGGCCGCTCGTTCGGCGGCGCCACGAGTTCGTAGAGCACCGCGTCGTAGTCGGCGAACAGGCGGTCGAGGGTCTCGTAATAGTCACCCCCGCCGAGATGGACGGCCGCCACGAGGTCCACGGTCACCGGCTTGCGGCCGGCCCGGGCGGCCGCCCGGGCATCCTCCGTGTAGGCCACGATCGAGGTGTCGAGCGACTCGAGTTCCCCGTCGGCGTCGCGGGAGAGCCGGAGGAACTCGACCTTGTCGGCGACGGCGGCCTGCTGTTCGGCTACCGGCTCACGGGCCACTGCCGCGTGCCCCGTGCCGAGGCCGGCAAGCAGGGCAAGGAGGGCTGCGGTGGCAAGGCGGCGGGGATCGTGGGGCATGGGAACCGTCTCCGAGGCGGGCCGTTGGGTGTCTAGGCCTGTTTTTGCAGGATACCCGACCTAGCCGCCTCGGCCACGCCCAGGTGGCTCGGCTCGTGGGGTCGGCCGGACGGACCCCCGGACCCGCAGGGTTTCCCAAGATTCGTCAACCCGATCGACCGGCACGACCGATACCTGAGAAGCGTTCCGCACAGGCGGACGAGATGGCTC
>JBJTPO010000237.1:0-1160 GCA_046075145.1 Planctomycetota bacterium | reverse complement strand
TTGCTATGCATATTATTATTTGTCTGCATATTGTTGTTATCGTGCATGTTACTATGACCTATTCTGCGGCGATGCAGATCGTGTTCAGCCTGGGCGGGCTGATCGTCTGGTATGTCGGCGGCCGCGACGTGATCGGTCGCGAGATGTCGCTCGGCCAGCTGATCGCCTTCCTGGCCTACCTGGCGATGTTCTACGCGCCGCTCGGCGCCCTCTCGAGCTTCACCACCTGGCTGACGAGTTTCCTGTCGGGAAGCAAGCGAGTGCTCGAACTGCTCGACACGCCGGTGCTCGTCTCCGAGCCGGCCGATCCGGTCGCCTGGGACTCTCCCCGCGGCCGGATTGATTTTCGGGGGGTGACGTTCGGCTACGACGAGAACCAGCCCGTCCTTCACGACGTGTCGTTCACGGTCACCCCCGGCGAGATGGTCGGGATCGTGGGCCGCAGCGGCTCCGGCAAGTCGACGCTCGTGAACCTGCTGGCCCGGTTTCACGACGTGCAGCAGGGTACGATCGAGATCGACGGCCTCGACATCCGCCGGCTGTCCACGCGGCTCCTGCGGGAGCGGCTGGGGATCGTGTTCCAGGAGTCGTTTCTGTTTCGCGGAACGATCTGGCAGAACCTCGCCTACTGCCGGCCCGATGCCAGGATCGAGGGGTGTCTGGCCGCGGCCAAGGCCGCCGGGGCCCACGACTTCCTCTGCCGCCAGCCGGCCGCCTACGAGACGCTGCTCGGCGAGCGGGGCGCCGGCCTCTCGGGGGGCGAGAAGCAGCGGATCTCGATCGCCCGCACGATCCTCGCCGACCCCGCGATCCTCGTGCTCGACGAGGCCACGAGCTCCATCGACGCCGAGGCCGAGCGGGAGATCCAGCGGGCCCTGGCAGCGCTCGTCAAGGGACGCACGACGATCGCCATCGCCCACCGGCTTTCAACGCTCCGGCGGGCCAATCGTCTGGTCGTGCTCGATCACGGCCGCATCGTGGAGATCGGCACGCACGAGGCGTTGCTCGCCGCCGACGGGGCATATGCCCGCCTCTACCATGCGCAACAGAACGCGGCCGAAGCCGCCGCCGGATCCTGAAGCGTCCACGCCGGAACTTTCCCGATGCCCATCGAGACGGAGCCCCCCGCAAACGGATCGAGCGATGCGACCGCCCGCTGG
>JBJTPO010000236.1:0-4227 GCA_046075145.1 Planctomycetota bacterium | reverse complement strand
GTCGTGCGTCCGGCGGCGAAGTCGATCGCCACGAGCGCCGCCGGCGGCAGCCGGACATCGTCGACGGTGAAGGCCTCGGGCGACCAGCGGACGTCGCGGGCCGCGAGCTGGCCGTCGTCGAGCCGCACGACGATGCCAGCGGCCTCGGCGGGCTCGCGAAGCCACTCAATCCCGATCACCTTGGCTCGCTTGACGGGAATCGTCTCGCCGTCGAGCACCACCGTCACGTGTTCGCCGGAGATGCCGGCCACGGCGCACTCCACGAACTCCTGCCCGTCCTCCCTGCGGACGACCACGAGATCCGACGTCGGCCGCTCCGGCACGGCCGCCAGCCAGCCGGGCTCGGCCTCGCCGGCCGCCAGCCAGGCGGCCCGCCGCACGCGCTCGATCGGCAGCTCGATCCGACCGTCGCCCACCCGCACGATCCCGCGCGGCCCCTCCTGCACGAAGTCGGCCCCCGCAACCGCGCCGCCGTCGGTCAGCGGGAGTCGCACGGCCGGCGGCGGCATGCCCGGAGCGGCCCCGGTGCGGACGAGCTGCCGCACCGTCTCGAGCGGGACCGCCCGCTCGTCCCCCGCGACCTCGATCCGCACCGCGTCCGCAGCGACCGCGACGAGGCGGCCCGTCAGCGGCTCACCCGCGACGAGATCGGCCCGCACCTCCAACGCCGTGGCCGTCGCATCGCCCCGGGGCTCATCGGCCGTCAGCCGTGGCGCGAGCGCGGCGGCGATCAGCCCAACCGCCAGCATGGGGCAGCGGGTCACGGTCCGTCCTCCGCGCCCGTCGCCAGGCGCTTGAAGTACTGTTCGATGGCCTCGCGGTAGTACGGCGGATACTCGCGGTCGATCTGCTGGAGGGCCGCCTCCCGCTCGTGCGGCGGCAGGTCGCCCCAGCCGGCGCCGGCGGCAAGATCCTTCTTCCGCACCTCCCCCTTGCCCAGGCCGCGGGCGAGCTTGCTGTCATCCATCGGCCGGCCGGCCCCGCCCCCCTGCCCGCCGGCACCACCGCCACCGGCGGCGCCCGCCTGGCCCTGCTGCTGCTGCTGCTGCTCGAGTTCCTCGATCAGCTTGTCGAGCGACTCGATCACCCCGGCCTGCACCCGCTTGGTCTCCGGGCCGGCCTTGCCGAGATCGAGCCGTCGCCGGACATCCTTCATGCGGCGGGCGATGTGATCGAGCGAGTCGGCCTCGACGGCCGCGATGTCGGCGCGGAGCAGCCGCGCCAGCCGCGCGTAGCGGGCGGGAATCTCGGCCTCGCGTTCGAGGAGTCGCTCGAACGATTCGACCGCCCCGTCCCGGATCACGAGCCAGTGCTGGCAGCAGCCGCGATGAAACAACAGCGCCGCGGGGTCGACCGCGGTGGCAACGTCGAGATCGACGAGCAGCGGCAGCGCCTCGTCGAATCGGTCCCGCCGCACGAGCTCACGGCCCCACCACAGCCGCACGGCGTCGCGGACGAAACTCCCCACCCCTGGATCGGCCAGCCAGGCCGGGTCGGGCTCGCCCCTCTGGCCGGCCGCCTGCACCGCCGCCGCGGCCCGGGGATCCTCTGTCGCCAGGGCCTGCACCACCACGTCGAGCAGGTCGCGTCGACCAGCCGCCGCAGCCTGCCAAGCCTCGTCGAGCTCGGCGGCGGCCTCGCCGCCGGGCTCGATGCGTCGGTCGGCCAACGCCTCCTCGAGCCGGGTTCGCACGTCCGCGACGGCGGGCTGCGACCACGAGGCCGCGCGGGTGAGTTCGGGATCGTGGCCCGCTGTCCCGGGCTGACTCTCGCCCCGCGTGAAGGCGGCGGCGAGCGCGGCCAGGGTGACCGCGGCAAGGATGACGGGCCGGTGCATGGATGGCGTTCCGGGCGAGTATGGCCGACGGCTTCATCATACCGCGGGCTGCCCCGCCGGCGCGGCCGTGGTTCCGCCGCGGACCGGCGGCTACCGTTCGGTGCGGCCGGTGACGATGTCGCGGGCGGCCTGCTCGATGGCCCGCTGCCGCTCGGCCAGCCGACCCAAGGCCGCGACCAACTCGGCTTCTTGGGCCTGCTCGACGCCGGCGTCGAGCAGCCGGCTGAAGCGTTCCGTCCGCGTGTTCACCCGTCCCTGCAGGCTGCGGAGCATCTTGAGTTCGGCGAGCTTGTCCACCAGGGGCTGCTCGTTCGACTCGGCCGGCTGCCCACCTCCTTCCCCCGCCTGCTGCTGTTTGGGATCGTCCTGCCGAGACTTCTCGATCGCCGCCAGCAATTCCTCGAGGCCGGTCACGATCTCGCCGACGAGCTCCACCGTGGCCGGCGTGACGTCACCCCGGGCCAGCCGCGTCGCCGCCTCCGCCGAGTCGTCCTGCACCTGACCGAGCGCCTGGGGGATCGCCACGGCCGAGCCGTCGTCCCGCACGAGCAAGAGCGCCCGTGCCGCCTCGGCCGTCACCTCCCCCTGCTCGCGGCCGAGCCGCGCCGCCTCGAGCTGCCGCTCGCGCGGCGACATCGCCTCGGAGCCCACCAGCTTCACCGCCGCGTCGCGGATGCTCTGCTCGGCCTTGAGCATCGTTCGGATCCGCGTCTCGAGCTGCACCAGCAGCCGCTCGACCTCCTCCTCCCGCATCTGCCGGAGAATCTCCTCCAGTTCGGCCCGCGCCGACTCGAGCTCCTCGATCGCCCGCTCCTGTTCCTCCCGGGCCTCCTTGCGACGGGCTTCGTCGAGCCGTTCGGCCGCCTGCCGCATCCGCTTTTCGGCAGCCCCCAGACGCCGTCCGGTCTGCCGTTCGCGGGATGGCTCCTCCTCGGTCGGGGCCGCCTCGGCCGCCGGCTGCCCGCCCAGCTCCGGCTCGACGCCCGGCTCCGGCTTGGCGCCGGATGGCTCATCCGCCTCCACGCCCTCGTCTCCGCCGGCAGCGGCTCGCCGCGGCTTGTCGCCCTGCGAGGGCGATCCCTCACGGCCGGCATCGTCGGGCTTCGTGCCCGGCTCGGCGTCCTCCGCTCGGCCGCTCGGCCGTTGGGCATCATCCTTTCGCTTGGCGAACCGCTCCAGGTCGGCGGCCAGCCCATCGGCCTCCTCGGCCGCCTCCCGCTGGCGCGTGGCGGTGCGATCCTCGTCGGCGCCGGTCTCCGTCGAGCCCTCGATGTCGCGCTGGCGGGCGATCAGCTTGGTCACGCGGCCCAGGAACTGGCGGAGCTCCTGCTTCGTGTCGGCCAGTTTGCGATCCTGTCCTCCCTCTTCGAGCAGATCGAGCAGCTGACGGAACTGCTCGATCGCCCCTTCCTGGCCCACGCCCGCCTTGAGGAGTTGACCCTTCTCGAGCAGCGTCACGATCGCCTCCAGGCGGTCGCCCACCTCCGCGTCGCGGGCCCGGTCGAAGGCGTCGCGGAGCACCGCGGCGCGTCGCGGGTCGGTGGTCGCGAGCAGGTCGGCGAGCCTGAGGAACGATCGCTCCAGCTCGAGGTATTGCCGGGCCAGGTCGGCTTCGCGCCGGGCGAGGGCTGCGGCATCGGCCGTGGCGGGCGGCTCGGCGGCCCATGCGGTGCCATGCCGGGCCGGCGCGGTCATCACGCAGATCATCGCCACGAGCACGGCCGCGGTCCGCGCCAGGGTGGGCTCGCGTCGGGATCGTAGGGAGAGATTCGTCACGGTGCTCGCTCCGGCCTCACTCGAGCAGTTCGCGGGCCCGCTGCCGCTGCCGCTCCAGCGTATCGCGGCGAATCCGCTCCTGCGCCTCGATCACGCCCCGCAGCCGCTCCACCACCTCGTTGAACGACTCGAGTTCGAGCATCCGCGCGAGCACGGTCCGCAGCGCCGCGAGCGCCTCGTCGGCGCGGGCGGCAAGGTCGGCCGTGGTCACGTCGTCCCGGGCCGCCCCCCGGCAGCCTTCCGCGAGCGCGGCGAGCGGTCCGGCGGCGACGGCGGCGAGCGGCTCGGCGATCTGCTCGACGAGCCGGGTCTGCAGTTCGGGCGTCAGCAGCCCATTGTTGGCCAGCTCGCCGCGGATGCCGCGAAAGGCCGTCGCGATCTCGCCGGTCTCGCCGGCCGTCCGGGCCGTCGCCTCACCCACGACACGCCAAGGATGGCGACCTCGGGCGCATTGACGATCGGCGTGAAGCCGGTACCGCCGAGATTGCCCAGACTGGTGACCGTGAAGCAGGCGCCCTCCATGTCCTCGCGGGACAGCTTGCGCTCCTTGGCCTTGGCACTGAGCTCGGCGATCTCCTTGGCAATCTGCCAGATCGATTTCTGGTCGGCATGGC